>NVVG01000042.1 GCA_002402125.1 Moraxellaceae bacterium | reverse complement strand
GGTGAGGCTTTAACCTCATCGATAACCGAGCGTAAGCGGTTTTCGAATTCACCTTTAACACTGGCCCCCGCCTGTAATAGGCCTAAATCCAAGGTGCGTAAACATACCCCTTGCATGGTTTCAGGCACATCACCTTGGGCTATACGCAGCGCAAAACCTTCGACTACAGCGGTTTTACCTACACCAGCTTCACCGGTTAATATCGGGTTGTTTTGACGACGACGGCTGAGTATATCCACCAGCTGGCGGATTTCAGGGTCTCGACCTAATACCGGGTCGATTTTACCTTCTGCTGCGCGTTCGGTGAGGTTGATGGTGTATTTGTCTAATGCTGGGTGGCGTGAAGGAGCGGTTGCCACATCACCTTCTGCGGCAGAAAGGGTTGCACCATCACCCAGTACGGTGGTCGACTCTGAGGTGGTACCAACAATCGAACGTACCATTTCTTTTACTGATTCGCCGGGAAGGTTCTCGAGTTCTTTGGAGCTGTCGATAACTTGGCGACGGGTTCGGTCATCCAGCATCATCGCAGCAAGTACGTGGCCGGAGGTAACCTGGCCGTGACCGTATTCAACAGAGGCTAACAACCAAGCTTCTTTTGCCAGGTCAACAACATTAGGTGATAGCGATGGTGGGCGGCTGTTGCCATTCTTGATTTTGTCCAGGGCGTTGGTTAAATCTCGCGCTAAATTGGATAGGTTAACTTCGTAACGTTCCAATATGGCAATCATGTCGGTATCTGACTCTTCGAGCAATTTCAGCAGCCAGTGCTCTACCTCTACATCATAATGCGCTCGGGAGAGTGCTAACCCGGCACCACCTTCGAGGGCGTTACGGACAGTCGGGTTTAACCGACCGATAAGGGACTTTAGATTTATATTAATCATGCAATGATTTCCTTCGCCTGTTGATACATCTATTGTTGCGTATATTTGTTACGTATATTGTTGCGTCTTATGTTACATCTGTAGTGCGTTTGTTGTTGCATCTAACCTGTTGCTGGTGAACGGTATTGCGTCACTCTTGTTTCATTCTTGTTTTACTTTTGCACCACTATATCAGTGGTGTTTTTATAAAAGAAACGGCCGCTAAATGATAGGGCAATGTTTGGTAAAAATCACATTCTCCTAGCCAATACGTATGTCTACGGCTTTGTTCTGGTCTTGTTTGCCTGGCAAATAACCATTCCAGCCTAATTGTGTGCCCATCGTTGGCGATTGGCTCAATTTGGCGGGAGGCAGTTCATTGGCCGGGATCTGCAGTTCAATATCGTAATCCAGTTCCAGTCCAACATAAAGCCCCACCATTTCCTTCAGCGCATTGAGCTTGTCTGATCCCGGTTGTAAGGATTGATATTGCTCGTAAGTCAGAGGTGTTAGTCGAATCTTAAACTTACTTTGAGCAGTCCAACAGCGGTGGCCTAGCATGGAGTTTAACCCAAGGCTGGCATTTTGCCCCAATGGTTCACGGGCAGTGGGTAGCTTGGTGAGCATATCCGGGATGATTTCTTGCCACTGGCCGCTAAATTGCTCGATGATGACCGGAAACTGGAAGTAGTCTGTCAGCATGCGTTTCAGGTTGCTCGCATTGCGCGTTCCGTGGCCCCAATATGCGGTATATTTTAATATGTTGTCATCAAGATATTGAATACGATCCTGGATTTGGGTCATACCAAGACCAGAGATTGATCGTAGCGCGTCGGTGAATAAATCGGCGTCAGGGAAGCGTTTGCTGGCACCGACTCCCCGTTGCGAGATGGAGCTTTTGTGGGCGACGTTAAAATTGCGCTCGTAAGCAATAGGAAAACGGTATTTTTGAGATGCGCGATAAAATAGAGACAGTGTACGATGATTGAAATGATCGAGAAAAACCCTGAACGCATCATCTTTTAATTTGATGCGTTGTAGAATGAGTTCGGTGTAATGGTAAGGCAGTACCCCGGTTGCACCGGTCAGCCCCATTAATGCTACCGTTAGGCTATATTGCTTTTTCTCTTGGTTATTAAAGCGGTTGGTTTGGCTTTCTAATTTAACAATTTCACTGCCAGGGAATGCTAACGATTGATGCACACGAAAGCGCACGGCTTCGGTTGACGCCGGTCGGTCAAATCCAACGGCTTCATCAGCAACATCCATATCCCAGCTGTGCTCATTGATTGCAAGCATCTCTAACAAACGCACCGCTTGGGAGAATTCGAAGCGGCTGGGCTGTTCTAAAAGCTGTTGTTTTACGCTTTGAGGTTTTAAACCAGGGCTTTTTCGCCGGCGCGTGGTGGCCATCGCTTGAGAACTCCATCTTTGCCTTTTAATGTGGCAATTAAGCGGGTGAATGAATTGAGTGTGCAGTACACGGCAAAGAATTGCTCTAGTACGCTAGCAAACATGTAGGCGCTGGTGCCAGCGAGTTGTGTTTCATCAAGCTCAACGGTAATTTGTGTGCCTCGACATAACGTGGTTCGTCCGTCGATGGAAATGGGTGCGGTCATGCTTTGGGTGGTGACTTTGACAATGGAATTAATCAGCGCTCGGGTTGAGGCTGATTCATTAAAATCGTAAAGCCGTAGGATTTCTTTAAGCGACTCGGTGGCGTCACCATTACCGCTGATAGATAAATGGTTGAGATTTAAATGGGACAGTAAGCGCCAGCGCGCACGGTCACCAGAACTTGGCCGTACAGTATGGGTTGGTGGGGTAATACAGCTGATATTGCTGGTCGGTGGTGCCGCATCGATACAATGCAGGCGCGGTTGGCCGCCACCATAGGGTAACTTGCTGGGCAAATCGCGGTTAATACAATGGGTCTTGATGCTGAGGGTTTGATTCAGCGGTGTTTGCGGATTGAAATGCAAGTCGGTGAGGCTAATAAATACCTCTGAGCCATTATGATTAGGCGTCGGTGACATGCTGGCGTCCCTACGCGTGCCATACCAGTAATGGCCGATGTCCTTTTTGGTTAGGTCGTGCTGCAAACCGTAAAAGCGATGATGCTCCAAGGTTTTGCCGTCAGGCATGGTGGCTTTTACGTCATCGATAGAATAGATCTCTAGCGCCTCATGGATGCGCGCATCGGGAATAATATGGTATTCCTGTTGTGTGTGCGAGAGCCTGAGTGGGTCCGCTTGTTGCTTGAAGAGATTGATAATGGGGGTACAGCCCAGGGCAAAGTTGTCTGCGGAAATATTACGTTCTAAATCCGTATTGGATCGGTCTAAATAGATGTATAGATTAAGTTCATTGCTAAAGCCTTCATCCCATATGCCTTCCAGATCAATGTCGATAAACAGAAACTTTTCGGGAAAGCAAAAATATTCTGTGAGTAAGCGGTATCCAATAAACGATTGTGCTGGATAGGGTAACAGGCCGTCTTCTTCGCCTAACCCCACAGGTTTTATGCGATCGATATTTAGATAGATGGGGTTGGTATCATTTTCGTTGCGTGCAACTACAATTTTAACCGCCTCATTCATGATCATGCGATGCAGGGGGTACATGTGTTGAGGTTGGCCTTTGAGRAAAAAGCGTAGTTTTTTCGGCGCAACTTCATTGAGTGCAATCTTGTCTGACAGTGCAGCCATTTCTAAGCGCAGCACTGCTCCCGCATTTTGTACCTGATTGGCCCCTGGCGCGATAAAAGGCCGAGCTTGTAGCTCACAGTTGGCAACTTTTAACGGCGCAAGGTCAACATCATAGTTGGTGGTGAACTTGCAGGTTTTCCCCTGAAAACTCTCTGACTCTAATAGCGTGCCGCTAGGAATAGGGTATACGCTGTCCAAGTCATCGGAGGCATCAAACTGGACAATAGAAAATGACGGAATCGGCCGTAAGTAATGCGGGTAAGCGACGTTTAATAGTGCATCGGTAAGTTCAGGGAATTCGTCGTCCAGTTTGTGCTGAATGCGTGCATTCAGGTAGGCAAATCCTTCCAGTAACCGGGATACATGAGGGTCTTCTACGGTGTCAGCATTGATCCGTAACCGCCCCGCGATTTTGGGGTGCGATTCAGAAAAGTCCGCACCAGAGCGTCGGATAAATGCCAGCTCTTTTTCGTAATAGGGGAGTAATTCGTCACTCATAGGTATCTAGCTTCTGTTGGTGAGTCATGCTGTTTTTTATGGCATACATTGTTAATACTGATCAACGTCAATGATTTCTACCGATCGTGATACCGGCTCAAGTACCGAGTCAAATATTATGACCTCCGGTGCCGGGTCGGCGTGAAGCACCGCGTCAATGCGAAAGCGCACGGTGCGATCGCCGTTTTCTACATTACCTAAGGTGTTGACTTTGATCGACTTAAAACGCGGCTCGTAGCGACGAATGGTGGTTTCTAATGAGCGACAAAAATCGATGCGTGTATCTTCATCCACTAAGTTGATAGTGGCTAAATCGGGTAAACCATAGTTGACCAATGACAGCTCTAACTCTGGCGCATTGTCGGAGGTCGAGGTAATTCGATAACGAGTATTTAATAACTGTTCTAAATCTCGCCGCACACTTTCTCTTAACGCCTTGGTTGCTTGGAAGGCGTCATGAGACCCTTCGACCTTTTTATCGGGTTCGTCATCCAGTAGGCGGTCAAAGATGGAGGGGCGAATTTGCTGTTCATTATTATTAATCATAAGTTGTCTAACATAAGCCATTGATCATCTGCGTCTGGTTAACCTTAGGTTGCCGCGGAGGCTAATTCAGTGGTGAGTTTAAGTTCCGATACCATTTGATCTAGTTGATAATGGGGGCGCAGCAGTATGACTGAGTGATAACAGCCTGGTTTGTCTGGGCGCTCGGTAATCCTAACAGTGGCATCCCGCAATGGGTAGCGAGCTTGCATTTCCCAGTCTAAGCCGCCGTTGCCCGTGACATATTCTGCTAACCAGCGTTCTAAATAGGTTTCGCAATCTTGCGCTGACATAAAGCTGCCCACCTTATCCCTTACCATGACTTTGATGTAGTGAGCAAAACGTGATGCACAAAGGATGTGCTGTAGCATTGCCGATAACTTGGCGTTGATGGTGGCAGAGGGTGAAGAATACTTTTTTGGTTTTTGCGTGCTGTAGTTGCTATGAAATGACGCGTATGGCGTATCGTAACATTGGCATAGCGGTATAAAACCGTGATCACCCAGTTCTTTTTCCAGGTTGTCAGTAATAATGGTATTGGTCACGGGTTTTTGTACGACATTGGGCGCGTCAGACTCAAAGTTGATGACGGGCAATTCGGTTAGAAGGCCACCGATTTTTTGATTCCTGGGGGCACCGCGAATATTGGAGAACCAGCCGGTGGCGTTGAATTCCCGAAGGATGATTAACCCAAAGGCAAATGAAGCGTTGCCCCAGAGGTAGTTCTTATTGTCGATATCGCCAGCGGCTTCGGTAAAGGTGATGCCTTCGAAGCTGCTGTGTTTTGTGCGCCAAGGTGCACGTAACAATATGCGAGGCAAGGTGAGGGCTAGAAAACGAGAATCTTCGGTCTCTCGATAGGCTCGCCATTTGATATATTCATCTTGTTTAAAGATTGAGTCGTAGTTTAGGGTGACATTAAGGTCAGCGTGGTGATCGACGCCAAATAATGCCGGTGCTGCACCTAATATAAACGGTGAAAATGCAGCGGCGCCTATTTGTGACAGGCTCTTGATAGCGGACATGTCATCGGTCGGGTGGTTTTTGCTGGGTTTGTGGCAGACTTCATAGTCACCAACAATTAGGCCGTAGGGTTCTCCGCCAGGAGTGCCGAATTCTTCACTGTAAATTTTTTGAAATAGCTGACTTTGGTCAAATTCGAGAGCTTTTTCTTGGTCCCTAACGACTTCTTTCCAGGTGATGTCGAGTAGTTTTACTTTGATTTTTTTGCTTTTAGATGACTCGTTGGTTAATAACTGTAGGCCGCGCCAGCGTGCTTCCATGGCTTGGAATTTTGGTGCGTGCAGGATGGCATTCAGTTGATCGTTGATGAGTTCATCTAAGTCGGCAATGTCATTGGTCAGGGTGGTGGATAGCTCAGACTCTGGAAAGACGTTGCTGGAAAGGATTTTTAACCAGATGGTAAGCGCACGCGAGGCATTTTGTTCTCGTAGGAAAAGATCGAGATCGGTGTCAAAACGGGATTTTTCTGCAACCTCGATAGAATCAAGTAACGGTGTTTCAGTTGAGGGTTGTTGTGCCGTCATATACTTTTCCGCGAACTAAAGGCAAGAAAACCCCTTTCAGGGCCGCGAAAGTGCGGCACTGAAAGGGGTTTTGATCTATCGCTGGGGTAAATCAACCACCACCAGGAATGCTAGCAACCATACGAAGTGATGCGCTAAGCTCTTCCATTTGTAACCAAGGACGTAACCACGCAACTGCGTTGTACGAACCAGGCTGACCTGGGATTTCTTTCACCTCAACTTTCGCTTCGGCTAGCGGGTAACGGGCTTTCATGTCCGCGCCGGCGTTTGGATTGCTGTTGGTGTAGGTGTTGATCCAACGGTTTAACCAATCTTCTGCATCGGTTGCTTCCATGAAGGAACCAATTTTATCCCGTGCCATCACTTTCAAGAAGTGAGCGATACGAGAGGTCGCCATGATGTATGGAAGGCGGGCAGAAATAGATGCATTTGCAGTGGCTGCTGGGTCATCATATACCTTAGGTTTTTGCGCTGTTTGACCACCAAAGAATACTGAGTAGTCAGTGTTCTTGTAGTGACAAAGTGGTAAGAAACCTAGCTTACTCAATTCTGCTTCACGACGATCGGTGATGCCGATTTCAGTAGGACACTTAAGGTCAGTGTCACCATCATCACTGGTAAATAGGTGAGCTGGTAGACCTTCAACTTTACCGCCGCCTTCAGCACCACGGATTGCAGTACACCATGACGTTTCAGCGAACGATTTTGTCATGGTGGTACCCATTACATAAGCTGCGTTCATCCAGCAGTAATCGTCATGGGCAACGGGCATAGACTTACCGTCTGGACCAACTTCAAATTCTTCATATCCGAATTCTTCAACCGGCTTGGTTTCTTCCCCGTAAGGAAGACGTGCAAGAACTGATGGCATAACCATGGTTACAAAGCGAGAATCTTCGCTATCACGGAAACTTCTCCATTTGATGTATTCTTGAGATTCAAAGATTTTCTCAAGGTCACGTGGCTTAGAAAGCTCGGTGAACTCGTCAAAACCAAACATCTCAGGGCTTGCCGCACTGATGAAGGGGCAGAATGCGCCAGCAGCAACGTGAGACATATTAGTTAATAGGTCAATATCTTCTGGGTGGTTAGTGAATTGGAAATCACCAATCATTGCGCCGTAAGGTTCACCACCAGCAGTGCCAAATTCACTTTCGTAAATCTTCTTAAAGATTTGGCTTTGGTCAAACTCAACCGCTTTGTCGAGATCTTTGAATAATTCACGCTTAGTGATATTAAACATGCGAATTTTCAAACCAGAACCCGTTTCAGTGTTCATTACCAGGTGGTTCATACCGCGCCATGAACCTTCAAGTTTCTGAAATTTCTCATGGTGCATGATAGCGGCAAGCTGCGTGCTGATCTGTGCATCAATGGCCGCAATGGCTTTACCCATGGTGACGGATAAGTTTTTATCCCAGGCAATGGTTCCCACCATCGCTTGCTCGGTGAGGTTTTTCAGCAAGTCTTCGGTTTCGTCACGCTCGGTTTGTTTGGTTGCACCAATTGCTTGATCCAATAAACTCAGGCTTTCGCCTTCTGCGGCTTCTGCGCCTTGGCCTTCAGTTTGTGTATCAGACATTATTCGCTATCTCCTTCGACACCTAGATCACTCTTAAGACTATTTAACGAGTCAGTACTTTGTAATACATCCTCAAGGATACTTTCTAATTCATCAGACCGGTCAACCTTGGTCATCAGGTCGCGCAGTTTGTTGCGGGCTTCCATTAACTTTTTCAAGGGGTCAACTTGCTCTACGATACGGTGTGGATCAAAATCGCCAAGGTTCTTGAAGTCAAGATCAACAGATATTTCACTGTCGTCATCGCTTAAAGTATTTTCTACTTTCATGTTGAGCTTAGGGTTTACCTTGCCCAAGGCTTCGTTGAAGTTGTCACGGTCAATCTGAACAAATTTACGATCCCTTAGGGCTTTTTTGTTCTCGGTGTTATCACCAGAATAATCACCCATTACACCCATGACGAAGGGGAGCTCTTTCTTCTCAACGGCTCCGTTGGTTTCAACATCGTAAGTAATATGGACGCGTGGTTTGCGTACCCTTTTTAGTTTGTCATGTATGCTATCGGACATAATGGTTCCTTTGGCTTGCTTCTGGTTTGAATGTCAATGTTATTGGCTGTTGTTGAATATGTTGCAAGTGTTGCTATTGCTCAATGGCCAAAACGTCTATTTACCTACTACTATAACTGCTGTTTCTGTAAAGCGTGTGATCTATGTTGCTGCAGGCAGTGTATCAGTCTAGTCTTCTTCGTTCAATTTGACACCTGTGACTAGCTCATAGGTGTCTCTAGCGCCGCTATCGGTCAATAATTCACCCATTAATGAGTGTAGCGGCATTCGGCCCCAACGCACTGCTTTCTCTAGCGCATAGGGCACGGGAGAGTGTGGTTCGGTTTTCATGAAAAAGTCGGCGATACGTAATATCTGTTTGAAAGCCTCTTCACGGTTTTGGATGGCTCCGGCGGCAACGCCGGCACCCTGGGTTGCGCCACCGGTTGCAGCTGATTCACCCTCGCTACCGGCTTCGCCTTCTTCACCCTCAGCAGGTGCTGCTAGGGCTAGTTTGTCTTTAGTGAGGTGTTTGATGACACCAAGGATTTCCGTCAGAATATTTTTAATATTGCTTGAAGGTGGCGAAAATTCACCACCTTTTTCATCAAGGGTGGTTGTAAGCTGTTGAAATGCTTCTAAGCATCCCTCGATATCGGCTATGAGGTTTTGACAGAATTCGACGCTGCAGCTGTCCATTGCGCGTTGAAAGAGGTCAATGCTAATACCTGCGGCAGCAATACGTTCTTCTCGAACTTCCTCATCGGCAACTTTCTGGATTTCCATGGCCTGCAGGTATTGCCAGTAGGCCAATGGGTCCATTTCACGGTCTTCGGTGATTTCAATGTTGCGAATGGGAGGGATAATAGTGCCTTCTCGGCCTTCTCCATTGAGTCCTGCATAAGACGCGCAACGGGTTTCGCGCACATCTTCGTCATCGTCTTCATCGGGGATCGGAAATACGTTATCCCAAAAATTCTCGGCGAGTTTTTGCGCCAGCAGCAAACCATCGCGAAAGCCTGCGTAACCGTGCACTCTTACCAGTGCTTCTATATACCATGCGGCAACTTCAATATCTTTACTGACTTCGGTGAGTATCTTTGGGGCAACATTCAGTACTTCACGCCACTCCTCCTGCGCGTTTGCAGCATCGTCATTTTCCAACATGGCATTACGTTCAGCCGTTCTGGCGCGCTCTCGGGCGTCCTTGATTTGGTAGAACAAGGAGTTTGCCGAGCGATCTTCTCGAATGTCAGATCCCGCCGGGGTTTCCTCTGAGATCGGAATTAGTAAGCTTTCAATGTCTATGATTGCCGGAGATGCCATGGTAACCCTTTGTTATCTATCGTTTGTTGGGAGCTATTGTAACTGCAAGCTTAGTTCTCTAAAGGTAATATTACAGATTTTTTTTGCGTATCAATGGGGTTTTACTACAGGATTGGTTGAAAAGCAGTCAACATGGGCGAATTCCAGGCTGAAAGCGCTGTAACGCTTGTTCTTTTTTGCTGTGGTAAAGCATAAGGCCAGCAAATTCGAGTATGGTAAAGCTAATGGATCGATAGTTGTTTTTATACTTGATTACGTTAATCCTGTAAATAAAAGCAACCAGGTGTTAGCAGGATACCTGCTATTTTCGCTATTATCGGTGTTAAACACAGGACAAGGTTGTTAAATAGCAATGGCAAGACGACATTTCATAAGAAAAAGCCACAGTACTATGCGGACATTGCGGACAATGCGGACATTTTACGTTAGTGCCTTTGTGGCGATGATATTGCTGATCAATGGCTGTACCGTGAAATTTGCTTATAACCAGTTGGATTGGTTGGTCCCTTGGTATGTAAGTGACTATTTGGAGATGGATAGCAAGCAGGGAGCATTTTTTGATAAACGACTTAAGGACTACCTTGATTGGCATAGAAGAAGCCAATTGCCACAATATGCCAGCTTTTTGAGGAATGTGGCAAAGGGTGTGGGTGATGGGCTGACAGAACAAGAAGTGGCAATGTATCGAAGCCAAACCGAAAAGATTGCTCGGGCGCTAGTGGATCGGTTGGCACCTGACGTCATTGCGTTATTTGCCAACGCCACTGACACCCAGTTAGATGCGCTTCTTCATTCCCTAGATGATGAAAGTGAGCGTTTACGAGAAAAAAGTGTTGAAGTTACGTTACAACAGCAAAGACAGGAGCGAGTTGAAGACGTGATTGGTGCGATCGAACGTTGGACGGGATCACTAACCGATAAACAAGAGGCTCAGGTTGCTGCGTGGGGAGTGCAATATCAGCCGGTAGAAAAGGAGTTCTATCAGTCTGGCGTTGCCTGGCAAGCAGAGTTTTCCCAAGTGCTAGGGATGAGAGGGGATTTCAAACCCTATTCAGCTCGCTTTCATCGCTTGTTAACGACTTCTGATTTTGGTTGGTCTAAAACGTTTGAAGAAAAGATGCAGAAGAATAAGCAATCGTTATCCCAGTTATACTTTGATCTGGATAAAAGTTTTACTGGTAAGCAGCGGCGACGAATAATTGAGACGTTAAACGAATATGCCGATGATTTTGATCAGCTGGCAAAACAGGGGTGACAATAGGTAAAGAGGGGTGACTATAGGAGGTGAGGTATAGCCAAGGAGTATTTAGTGCTGGTTTTTATTTGCACTAAGTTTGCGTTAAGTCTGCACTGAGTTTGCGATAAGAAGGAAGCATGCACAATCTGCGGAAAAATGGTGGGCCTGGCAGGATTCGAACCTGCAACCAACGGCTTCGAAGGCCGGTACTCTATCCAGTTGAGCTACAAGCCCGCAGAGGGCGCCATTGTATTCGCATTGCGGTGTTATTAGCAAGGTTTTTGTAAACTTCGCATTGGCCCCTCAGGCATCTATGTTATGTGTATTTAGTGTTTACAGCCGTGTTTACGAGAGTGGTGTGGTTTGTTTTCCTTTCGAGTTTCGTGAAGTTTTATGATTTGTTCTTGAGTGAGGAAATTGGCTAATTTGCTATCCAGCTCTTGCTTGTGTGAGGCTCTTATCTCTTTTCGTTCCGCTTTGTGTTTTTGTCGTAGGGCTTGATGCGCCGCTTTTTTTTCTTTTCGGTGAGATTTTAAGGTGGTTTTAAGTTGTGCTGATTGTTCGCCAGTTAATTCTAGCTCAGTTGCTAATTTGGCGAAATCCGGCCCTCGATGTTTCATCTGTGATTGGGAGGCGTGTTCATTGTCGGGATAACCGTAGCTCGTTGTTGCGGTAAACATTGCACCGGTACCGGTAAGCATTGAGCAAAAGGCTACAACTATTTTGAAGTTTGTTTTGGCGGGTAAGGTATTAGCGGTTGGGGTCATGGTGTTTTCCTCTTAGGTCGATTTGTGATTTCCAACTATTTATAGTGTAAGAGCCAATTGAGGATGAAATGTGGAAGAACTGTGATTATCACTGCTCGGGCTTTATAGGAATTGCTGATGAATATCCTTCAACTAGCACTTATTAYCTATMGCATCGATRGTTTGTTCTGCCCATTCTAGCCAGGCTTGTTCCATCTTTATACCTAGCTTGAGGGTCTGATGTAGAAGAAAATGGGCTTCAGTTAATGAGTCTCCCAGCTTGATAAAAAAGTCGTTTAGTTCAGCATATTGTTGAAGAGTTTCTGCATGTAGATGCTTTTGTTGACGAATATCGTCGATGAGCTTGGCTTTGTCGGCACGTCCGCCGGCGAGAACTTTGATCAATAGGGGTTCTTTGACTTTCATGGTTTTGGCGGGTTTTTCGAGCCAGGACTGTAGTTCTAACACTCCTTGGTCGGTGACCTGATAATTCTTCTTGTCCGGTTTGCCTTGTTGTGCGATGTCTTCTGCTTGTAAAAAATCAGCGGATTCTAGTTTTTGCAATTCTCGATAGATCTGCTGATAGGAGGCGGACCAGAAATGCCCTACCGATTGGTCAAATCGTTTCACTAAATCGTAACCAGAACCCGGTTCGATATCTAACATGGCCAATATTGCGTGCCTAAGAGACATAGTTTTCCTTGTAAGCAGGGGTGAGATTAGGATGTTAACCGATTTCAGTTAAATGATCATCAACTTGTTGCATATTCAAAAAAGTGAATATAAACTGATGCTAACTTAACGAAGACTGGGTGCCTTGGGTTAACGATGCTTGTTAACCTTATTGGTAACCATGAGATGCCCCGCTAGACGATCGCAGAGAATTCCTATGAACAAACCGCAGCAGAAAGAGAAAAAATCCGCCTTAGCGCCTAGTACCATTAGAATTGGTAGGCGTTACCGCGCGTCACGTTTGGATGGCCCATACGATGCGATTGTTATTGGCTCCGGCATTGGGGGGCTGACAACGGCAGCTTCCATGTCAAAAATGGGTAAGAAAGTTTTAGTACTAGAGCAGCATTATACGGCCGGCGGTTATACCCATAGTTATTCCCGTAACGGATACGAATGGGATGTGGGGGTGCATTATATTGGTGATGTAGGTTACCCGACGACGGTGCGTAAGCTGTTTGATTTTGTGTCGGATAATAATCTCAAATGGGCGGCAATGGATGATAACTATGACCGTATCTTTTTAGGTGATGAAGAGTTTAACTTTATCAAGGGCAAAGAATCTTTTAAGAATGAGCTGAAACGTCATTTCCCCCATGAAGCGGCAGCTATCGATCAGTACGTGCAAATGGTTGATAAAGCCAATAAAGGTATGCGCTGGTTTACGGCAGGCAAGTTGTTGAAACCATGGCAACAAAAAGCCTATTCGGTGATCGCAAATAAAGCGATACCAGAATACTTTAATCGCAATACCTATGAGGTATTGCGGGAATTAACCTCCAATGAAAAGTTAATCGCGGTGTTGACTGGTCAATGGGGTGATTGTGGCATGACACCACAACATTCATCTTTTGCCATTCATTCGTTGATCGCCAAACATTATTTTAATGGTGGCTATTATCCCGTTGGTGGTGCCTCTAAAATGGCGGAAACTATCATTCCGGTGATTCAAGCCAGTGGCGGTGAGGTTTTTACTTATGCCTCTGTTGAGGAAATTCTGATAGAAAACGATAGGGCAGTAGGCGTGCGCATGAAAGATGGTGAAGAGATACGTTCACCACTAGTGATCAGCAATGCGGGTGTATTTAACACCTTCCAACGTTTGTTGCCGGAAGCCGTTAGTCAAAAACACGGTTACGATAAAAAGCTCAAGACGGTATCACGTTCCTCCGCGCACTTAGGCATGTATATCGGATTGAAAGGTGATGCCAAATCCCATAACTTACCCTCGACGAATTTCTGGATATACGAAAATGAACATTATGAAGAGAATTCGCAACGGTTTATAGCCGACTACAAGAAACCCTTTCCGGTGGTTTATGTATCGTTTCCCTCGGCTAAAGACCCAACGTTTAATGCGCGTTATCCAAACCGTTCAACCATTGAAATTGTTGCCCCTGCACCCTATGAGATTTTTGCCAAGTGGAAAGATGAGGGTTGGGGCAAGCGTGGTGATGATTATGAAGAGTTTAAGGAATATTTTTCTCAGCGCATGTTAGAGGCTTTGTTCGAGAAGATGCCACATCTGCGTGGAAAAATTGACTATTATGAAACATCCACGCCATTGTCTACTGATTATTTTTGCTGTTACAAGGAAGGCGAGCTTTACGGTTTGGATCATGGTCCGGATCGCTTTGATCAGCGTTGGTTACAACCGAAGTCAACCATTCCTGGTTTGTATTTAACGGGGCAGGATGTGCTGTCCTGTGGTGTTGCGGGTGCGATGATCGCAGGTTTTCTAACAGCCTGTCAGGTGTTAGGTCTGAAAGGCTTTAAGTTGGCAAAAACGTTGTTGGTTGATAAAAAAGAAACACCAAAGGAATGGTTTGTTACGATGGATTGATGGTTTGAATTTCAGCAAAGCCTCGAGTACGCGCAAAATCTAAATATGACGATGAGTGCAGGGTTTGGGATGTCATTTCAGAAATATCTGAGGCAAGGATACCCAAAGCACTCGCTCCGCTCGCGGGGCAGGCTCTGCCGAAGTAAGCGTAGAGCCTGCCCGCGAGCAACGCGAGTGCTTTGGGTACATGGATGTATTTAGAGCCTGCCCCATGAGCATAGCGAGTGCATTGGGTATAGCGTTTTCTGAAATGACATCCCAAATTCTGCACGTACTCTGGGTTTCATTGAACCAATATAGTTAATCTTCATTTGAACCATCAGGTTCATACTTATAACCAACCCCATACACCGAATGGATTACGGTGGTGTTGGGTATGACTTCGGCAATACGTTTGCGCAGTTTTTTAATGTGACTATCAATGGTGCGATCATTAACAATGCGATGGTCATTATAAATATGGTCCATGAGTTGGTCGCGAGAATAAATGCGCCCTGGGTCAGTTGCAAGAATGTCTAAAAGTTGGAATTCCACAGCGGTAAGGTTGAGGGGCTGCCCTTTTGCCGTGGCTTGGTAGCGGTTTTTATCGAGTGTAATCATTGGTTCCGTGTTGGTCGAATGATTTGCAGTGCTTTTCCCTGATCGACGTAATATCGCCTTAACCCGCGCCACAACTTCTCTTGGACTAAAAGGTTTGCAAACGTAATCGTCGGCCCCTAGTTCCAATCCAAGCAGTCGATCAATTTCTTCCACACGAGCAGTCACCATAATGATAGGGATGTCTGAGAATAAACGGATGGCTTTGCATATCTCGATGCCATCTTTCCCTGGCAACATTAGATCCAGTAAAATAAGTGACGGTGTGTTTGTTTTTACCCATTGCTCTACGGTTGATCCATCGTGAATGCAATGGGTCTGATAACCGTTATTTTGCAGATAGTCAGCCAACAGTTGCGCCAGTTTTATTTCGTCTTCAACAATAAGAATGGTTTCTGCTGACATTATGCGTTGGCTCCTTTCTTCATTGGCAGGTTAACCGTTATCCATAGCCCACCTAATGGAGAAGGTTGTGCGTTGATGCTGCCTTGGTGGGCGGACGCAATATTGCTACAAATGGAAAGGCCTAGCCCCGCACCACCGCTAGCACGATTGCGTGATGCCTCGACACGATACAAACGCTCAAATAGTTTGGGAAGTTCATTGGGTGGGACGCCGGGAGCGGAATCTTGCAGGTGAATCAGTAATGCGTAATTTTTCATTTCTATGGTTATTTGACTTCGACCACCTTGGTCGGTATAGCGCAAGCTGTTGTTGAGCAGGTTGTTAATAAGCTGGGTGATTCTCTGTGGGTCTACCAGGATCTTCGCTGTGGGTAAGTTGTCGGCTGAAAAAGTGATATCGATATCTTTCGCTGAAAACTGATCCGCAAAGGTATCCACGCAGTGTTGTACTACGGGGAGTATGTCTAGGGTTTGTTTTTGATAATTTAGCGCGCCAATGTCGGACATGGAGAGTTCGTATAAATCGTTTACCAAATGGTTGAGTTGATTCACTTCCTGCCCCAGGGAGGCGATGTTGTCTGTCGTGGGTTGGCGTATACCATCTTCAATGGCTTCAATTTCACCCTTTAATATTGCTAATGGCGTACGCAATTCGTGGGAAATATCGGCGACCCACTGTTGGCGAGCTTGTTCGTTGGCTTTTAGGGTTGATGCCAGGGTGTTAAAATCTTCTGATAGTGTGCCAAGTTCATCTCTTGAGGTAATCGGGATTTGAGTATCAAATTTTCCTGATGTCAGGTGTTGGGTGCCTTGGGTCAGGCGTTTGATGGGTTTGACCAGATGACCGGCAATGGGGATAGAGATTAATATCGATATAGCGATCATCGCGATGGCAATGATGAGGAATGTTTGGTTTTGCTTTTGCACAAATACTAGGTCATGTGCATCAGAAATCTGTTTCATGGGTTTGGTACCCAGGTAACCAATAATCTGATCGTTGAGTTTGATAGGCGAGAGTGAGAAGTTCTTGATGCCTTTGCGAGGACCAACAATTACCTGCTGATTGGCATCGAGTAATACCATTCTGCCGCGCATGGGTTTTCGCGGAGGCCGTTGCTGTGACGATCGTGCTGGTTTAGCTATGCCTGATTGAATGTGGTGTTTTGGCTGGTGACGGAGGTTGTTGGGCGCATGCTCGGAAAATGGCCTTGTGGGTTTTCCTTTGAGAAGCCGGTACCATTGCCTAGGGTTGTTGACGAGCCGGTCCCAATTGCCTGAATTTTGAAATTCTTCCGCAAGGGCGACGCTAAGAATGGCGGCGCGCTCTTTGTCTAGCGTATTGACATAATGCAGGAATCCTCGGTCGAAGCTCCATTGCATCACCAAAAACATGCAGATGGCTACACCACTGGATACCATTAACATGGCCAAGAATAGTTTGGTTTTGATGCTCTTGGGAGAGGGGAGTAACCTCAAATTTCAATCCTGCCGCGTGTAGATGTGCTAATTGTAGGAGAGTGAACCCAAAATACGCTAACACTGTGCAAGAAATAGGGATTATTGGTGTTAAACCTAGAAAACGCTTTTTACGCGTTATCTAGTCGTGAACATGTGGGTTGGTTTTACGTTCCGCGCCAAAGGTTGATTTTGGTCCGTGGCCTGGAATAAAAGATACATCGTTCCCTAGCGGCCATAACTTATCTTTTATTGAGCTAATAAGTGTGGCGTGATCCCCTCTGGGGAAGTCCGTGCGACCAATGGATCCTGCAAATAGCACATCGCCTACTGCGGCTAACTTAGATTCCTGATGGAAGAACACCACGTGGCCGGGGGTGTGGCCGGGGGTATGATAAACCTCCAGGGTGACGTTGCCAAAGCTGACGGAATCGCCATCGTTGAGCCATTGCGTCGGGGTAAAGGTTTTGCAGACGGGAAAACCAAACATTGCAGCTTGCTCTTCTAAGGCATCAATCCAGAATTGATCATCTTCATGTGGCCCAATAATAGGCAGGTTGAGTTGCTCAGAGAGTGCCGCAGTGCCTCCAGCATGATCAATGTGGGCGTGAGTGAGCAAGATTTTTGTCAGTGTCACTCCTTCCTCTTTTACTTTCGCGAGGATTTTGTCGATATCACCACCGGGATCCACTACCGCAGCTTCGTTAGTTTCCTCGCAAATTAGCAAGGAGCAGTTTTGTTGGAATTGAGTAACGGGGATGATAAATGCTTTCATAACGGGTACTTTCGCTGTTTTTGAGTGCTGGTAAGTGTACGTAGTTCACATAAATGCGGCAATATTTAAATTTGCTAGCCCGGTGAGGCTGGGGCGCATCATGCGACTGTAGGGGGTATATGACATGTGTACAGCGTGTCTATGGCATGGGTTTGCATTTATGGTCATTTTTGTTACGTTTTTGACGTTATTGGATGATGACCTACACAAATAATCGTGTTTAAATCGCCCCAGCTTTATTAAATGTGTTACTGGAGTAAATTGAATGAAAATTGGTATTCCAAAAGAGGTTCATCCGGGGGAGCGCCGTGTTGCTGCAACCCCTGAATCTGTTAAAAAATTACAAAAACTGGGCTTTGATGTAATTGTCGAAGCCGGAGCAGGAACTGCCGCTGCATTTACCGATGATGCCTATATAGAAGCCGGTGCTTTAATCGAAGCGGATACCGCCAAATGTTGGAATGAAGCCGACATTATCTTAAAAGTTAGGGCTCCAGAAACCAATCCCACATTAAATGTGGATGAGGCTGATTTATTAAAAGAAGGTCAAATATTGGTCAGCTTTTTGCAGCCAGCACAAAATGAAGAGATGTTAAAAAAGCTGGAAAGCAAAAAAGTTTCAGCGATAGCGATTGATGCGATACCGCGTATTTCCCGTTCGCAAAAAATGGATGCGTTAAGCTCCATGGCGAACATCGCAGGTTATCGTGCGATCATGGAGGCAGGTCATCATTTTGGTCGTTTCTTCACCGGCCAAATTACTGCCGCCGGTCGAATTCCACCCGCCAAAGTAATGATTATTGGTGCCGGTGTTGCTGGACTGTCAGGTATCGGTACGGCAAATAGCTTGGGAGCTATCGTTCGTGCGTTTGATACTCGCCCAGAAGTAAAAGAACAAGTAGAAAGTATGGGAGCTGAATTCCTTGAATTGGAGTTTGAGGAAGACGGTACTGGTGAAGGCGGTTACGCTAAGACCATGTCAAAAGAGTTTATCGAAGCAGAAATGGCGTTGTTCTTAGAGCAAGCCAAAGAAGTCGATATCATCATGACTACCGCATTGATTCCCGGTCGACCCGCACCGAAGTTGATCACCGAAGAAATGGTTGCTGCCATGAAAGAGGGCAGCGTTGTTGTCGATCTCGCGGCAGAGACCGGCGGTAACTGTGAATTGACCGTACCCGGTGAAGTTGTGGTTAAACACGGTGTTTCAATTATTGGTTATACCGATTTGCCAAGTCGCTTGCCAACTCAGGCCAGTAGCCTGTACGCGCAGAACCTTGTGCATCTGTTAACCGACATGTGTAAAGGTGACGGATTCTCTATCGATATGGAAGATGACGTCATCCGTGGCGCTACCGTGGTTCATGAAGGTGCGGTTACTTTCCCACCTCCACCATTAAAAGTAGCGGCCATTGCCAAACCTGCTGTGGCGGTAGAACAGCCTAAAAAAGAAGTTGTCGATGAAGGACCGAAGAAACTCAATATTCCCGTGTTAGCAATAACCGGTGCATTGTTGTTGGGTGTTGGGTCGGTAGCACCGGCGGCATTCTTATCACACTTGATTGTGTTTATTTTGGCCTGCTTTATTGGTTTTCAGGTGGTGTGGAATGTATCACCATCCTTGCATACACCGCTAATGAGTGTGACCAATGCAATCAGTGGCATTATCGTGATTGGAGCCATGCTGCAGATATCGGGCAGTTTAGGGGAGCCAATAACAATACTGGCTGCGGTTGCTGTATTGATAGCGTCGATTAATATTGGTGGCGGTTTTGCTGTCACACAGCGCATGTTGCGCATGTTTCGGAAATAAGGGGAGTAATAAACATGTCTGAAGGTGTATTAACAGCGGCATATATTGGTGCCAGCATACTGTTTATTCTTAGCTTGAGTGGTTTGAGTAATCAAGAAACTGCTCAGCGTGGTAACTGGTTCGGTATCATTGGTATGGCAGTCGCGGTATTAGCGACAATAGCCAGTGAGAGTGTCACTAACTATGGCATTCTTATTGCGGTTATCGTAGTGGGTGGCGGCATTGGGCTTATGTTAGCCAAACGTGTAGAAATGACAGAGATGCCAGAATTGGTGGCTGTGCTGCACAGTTTTGTGGGTTTGGCGGCGGTTCTTGTGGGCATCTCTAGCTTCTTGGGTGCGGAAACCTTTAATACCGTTGCGGAAAAAGTCATCCATGAAGTGGAGATTTTTCTTGGTGTTTTCATTGGTGGTGTGACCTTTACCGGTTCAGTTATCGCGTTTGGAAAATTGCGCGGTAGTATTTCCAGTAAGCCATTGATGTTACCGGGCAAGCATATACTTAACTCGGGAATTGTCGTTGCTTCTGTTGTATTAGGTGTGATGTTTGCTAGTGCAGAGCACGATAACGCATTAACCTTTCTTGTCATCATGACGGGGTTGTCTTTCTTGCTGGGTATTCATTTAGTGATGGGTATCGGTGGTGCGGACATGCCAGTGGTTGTTTCTATGTTAAACAGCTATTCCGGGTGGGCAGCGGCTGCAACCGGTTTCATGTTGTCAAATGACCTGTTGATTGTTGTTGGCGCCTTGGTAGGTAGTAGTGGTGCGATTCTGAGTTACATCATGTGTCGTGCAATGAACCGTTCTTTTGTCAGTGTTATCTTGGGTGGCTTTGGTCAGACTGCGGTTAAGGCTACAGCAGGTGACGAAGGCCCTAAAGAGACTATTGCAACCACTGCCGATGACGTTGCTGACATGTTAAATGATGCGACTTCAGTAATTATCGTACCGGGTTACGGTATGGCGGTAGCGCAAGCGCAAAATACCGTTTATGAAATCACTCGCTTTTTGCGTGAAAAGAAAGTAAATGTGCGTTTCGGTATTCACCCAGTCGCTGGGCGTTTGCCAGGTCACATGAACGTATTGTTAGCCGAAGCTAAAGTGCCTTACGATATCGTCATGGAAATGGATGAAATTAATGACGATATGGAAGACACCGATGTTGTTTTGGTTATTGGTGCCAATGACATCGTTAACCCGGGTGCCAACGAAGATCCGTCTAGCCCTATCTATGGCATGCCAGTGTTAGAAGTTTGGAAAGGAAAAACTACCGTAGTATTGAAGCGTGGAATGGCAACGGGTTATGCGGGTGTTGATAATCCCTTGTTCTACAAAGAGAATACTCGGATGTTGTTCGGTGATGCACACGACAGTATGACGGCAGTGTTATCACACTTGAAAAAGTAGAGTTTGCCGTCGTTAGTGATTAGCGACGTTTGAGCAACTATTTTGCGCATTGAGAAATGCGCCCATAAAAAAACCGATATGAGCAATCATATCGGTTTTTTTATGGGCTTCACGCTAAGTTCGCTAACGTACTGGCGAATTTCCAATCTTTGTTTAAGCTGATAACTAGGGGAGTGCTAAATTGCATGATTGCTTGCGTTGGTACTCGTGAAAGTTTGGAGGTTGAAATGACGTTGCGTTCGTTCCCCCCATTAAACGCTAACGACGGGACGGGTAACCCAGTTAGCCCCTGTGTTAGAAATTGCTGTTTAGATGGGGATGACATTTGTCTGGGCTGCGGCCGAACATTAGAGGAAATTATTGGTTGGCATGCAGCGTTAATCAATGAGAAAAAGGACATTCTTGCGCGCGCGGAAAAGCGACTGTTAGAACGAGGCGTAGGAAGGTAACATTGTCAGGTGAAATTGGGAAATGAAAAATTGAAATTTGAGAATTGACGATTGAAAACCGATGTTTAAAAACTGAAGGTTAAGAGATAAGAAAGTAGATTTATTATTTGGATGTTAAATAACCCCTAACATTAATATAAGTCAGCTATTCATTAGGTGCTTTTCTTATCAAATTAGGTAAAATACGGCAGTGAGATAATAGGAGACTGACGTTGAAAGCTTTAAAATTTTGTTTAGTAATATTGAGTGGATTAATTACTGCCCCTGCGTGGGCGTCAAGCGGTGGTGTAAGTGCTACTTTAGATATGACTGGGTCGGCCTTAGGTATTACGGCCATAGTGCTATTTGCCATAGCGTATTGCCTGGTTATTGCGGAAGAGTTTATTCACATGCGCAAGTCCAAACCTGTCATGTTGGCAGCGGGACTTATATGGGTATTGGTTGCATTAATTGCAATGCAGGTCGAAGGCGGCGAGGCTATCCTTGAGGCTGCTATTGACCATAATTTAAAAGAGTACTCGGAACTATTCTTATTTCTGTTAACCGCGATGATTTATATCAATGCAATGACAGAGCGAGATGTATTCGAGGCACTGCGTTCCTTTTTGGTCAGCAGGGGGTTTGGCTATAAAGCCTTATTTTGGATAACCGGCATTCTGGCGTTCTTTATCTCACCTATTGCGGATAACTTAACCACTGCGTTGTTAATGGGGGCCGTTGTGCTGGCCGTTGGCGGAGACAATGTGAAATTTGTCAGCGTTGCCTTTGTTAATATTGTTGTGGCAGCTAATGCGGGTGGCGCATTTAGCCCCTTTGGTGATATTACAACCCTGATGGTTTGGCAGGCGAATAAAGCTGAGTTTACTGATTTCTTCGTACTATTTTGGCCTTCTGTGGTGAACTTCATTATTCCCGCGGTTATTATGAGTTTTGCGGTGCCCAATGAAACACCCTCCGTATCGAGTGATTCGGTGCAAATGAAGCGAGGGGCTCTTATTATTTGTGGTCTATTTATCTGTACCATCGCCACCGCCGTAAGCTTTAAGCAATTTCTTCACTTGCCGCCGTTTTTGGGCATGATGACAGGACTGTCCTATTTGTTTATGTTTTCTTATTACATCAAGATAACGACTCCCCACTCACAAGATGTTGCTGAGTTTAATATTTTCACCAAAGTGGCAAAGGCCGAGTGGGATACATTGCTGTTCTTCTTTGGTGTTATCTTCTGTGTTGGCGGACTGGGTACCATTGGTTATCTAGGCGCCGTGTCTGAAGTGATGTATGAGGGTTGGGGAGCTACCAACGCGAATATCGTAGCCGGAGTGTTGTCAGCGATTGTGGATAATATACCGGTGATGTTTGCAATTTTAAGCATGTCTCCCGATATGGATCTGTATCAATGGTTACTAGTGACATTAACGGCAGGTGTTGGTGGAAGTATGCTTTCTGTTGGTTCCGCCGCGGGTGTTGCACTAATGGGGCAGTCACAAGGCAAGTACACGTTCTTTAGTCATATGAAATGGACTTGGGCGGTGGCCTTGGGTTATGCGGCTAGTATTTATACGCATTATTTGATAAATGGTACGTAGGAAATAGTACGTAGGAAATAATACAGACATAAAAAAAGCGTCGATGTGACGCTTTTTTTATGTCTGTATTAATTTCCATTCGATGTTTCATTAATGTTTTTAGATGCGAGGCCAGGCTAATGCCTCCGGAGTAGAAAATTTATCTTCTATCAGGCGCCTGGTTTCCTCATTTCGAAATAACTCCCCTTGTTGTGGGGGGGCGATAAAATGATACTTCTTGCCCCTCAGGGTAAATGATAGGGCGTAGGCGTGAAGGTATCCTCGGTCAGCTTTGGAGGCTGCCCAGGCATCATTATAGAGGCCATCACCAACAACGGGTGCGCCGATGCTTTTGAGGGCGACGCGTATTTGATGGGTCTTTCCGGTACGTGGCTTTAATAGAAAGAGTCGCAATCCAGGTTTAATCGAGTGACTAAAGAATTGTGTGATAGCCGGGTTCGTCTGTGATTTGCATAGCTTCCAGCCGCCACGACGGGTTTTTTCCATGTCGCCCTTGATAAGGCCTTGTTTTTTCTTCGGTTTTTTGTCTGATATGGCTAGGTAAAATTTGCTGACTTGGCGCAACCGAAACTGTTCTGATAGCTCGCTGGCGGCGGCTTGGCTTTTGGCAAATATCAATAGTCCGGAGGTGATTTTGTCGAGGCGGTGTACGGGGTGTAGGTCTTCGCAGGCAATTGCGAATTTTACCTGTTCAAATATACCGGGGATGCCTTCTTCGGTGTGGAAATTGATGCCTGGCGATTTGTCGATCACAATGAAGTCATCGTATTCTTTGATGGTGGTAAACGCTGTCAAAGTCGGGTCTCGTATGAGTTGGGGTGAGTGATACTTGAATGTACAGTGTACCAAAATGTATGAAGTAGAAGGGTTACTTGGTTAATATGGTGTCTAATTAGGCGTTCGCCGTGTACCGTAATAGGCGCTTGGCCAAACGTATTCGGCACCTCAAATAGATAGTAAAGAAAGAATATAAACTTTTTCTATATATGACTGTTTATTAAGCGGATTACTGCTAGACTGTGCGACAAAGTAAATAGAAAGGTCTCATTATGAGTACAGAAAACCGACAGGGTAACCAATCGGCACCCCCGAGGCATTATTCATCAGTGGCATACAATAGCCGTGAAGATGAGATCGATCTGYTAGATTTATTTCGAACCTTGCTAAAGCGTAAGCGGTTGATTATTGCTGTTRCCGTCTTGTGTGCTGCTATWGCGGTAGCGGTTGCGTTGCTAATGCCTCCGGTTTATAAAGCAACCGCTCATCTATTGCCTCCTTCCGCCGCGGATATTCATACCTTAAGGCAGGTTGAGAAGGGCGGGCTTGTATTGGGGTCTGAATGGGAAAGTAATAACTCTGTCTATGAAAAATATAAACGTAACGCTAATTCACTGGCATATAAACGTACTTTTTTCGAAGAGCAGAAAATAGCAACATTTCTTGTGGATAAAGGTGCCGGTCGAGTATTTACAAYYGTGGAAAAGGACCAGMTATTCGATAGTTTTTTAACCATGCTAACGGTTCGTGTAGACAAGAAGAATAGCGCGCTGTTTTCGATAAATCTTGAATGGTATTCCGCWGAAGGTGCGGCAGATCTRGTGAATAAATACGTTGAATTTGTACGGTTGACAACACAGGCGCAATT
>NVVG01000041.1 GCA_002402125.1 Moraxellaceae bacterium | reverse complement strand
GAGGCGTATCTGATTGCCTCAGATAATGCGATGGACTACCTAGACTCAATGCTTCAGGATTCCCGAAAACTTGATGAATTTTGGGAATCTAAAGCAAGAATTCAAAATATCAGCGTTGTAGATGTATGACTATATTAGAGGGCTTTAGTTGCAGCTAAAGCTTGGGCACCATTTACCCGAACGCGGTACATATTATCCATACAAGGAAATCAACCCGAATAGTAATACTTATGCGCCTTTATGCCCATTACGCTAGCATAAATGCTTCGGTTTACGACAGAACCTCGAACTGCGCCGGAATCTGACGAAAACCCGATGAAATGGGCAGGCGATAGGTCTCCCATTAATTTATGCTATAGTTCGGCTTTATCAATAATAACGTAGTTCGGAACTGACCCGTATAATGTCTATTTAGGTAGACGACATAGTCTCGATTTATATTGTACTTTACGGCTAGCACGTTTTTCGGCGGAGGGGTGATACTCGGTTTGCAATACGGCCCCAATTATTACTTGTTTACGTTTATTTAGGGGTTAATGAAATGTTGAAATTCGGCGCTAGAACTGCAGCTGACAACGTTCTACAAGATCAAGATTTATCTGGAAAAATTATTGTGGTGACTGGAGCCAATGCCGGCATCGGTTTCGAAACAGCTAGATCATTAGCAGCAGTTGGCGCAAAAGTTATCTTCGCCTGCCGAGACAAACAAAAAGGTTTAGCGGCGGTTGATAAAGCTAAAAAGGCCCACCCTCAATGTGATGTTGAATTTCAGCAATTGGATCTAGCTTCATTTGATAGTATTCGATCATTTTGTGAAAAATTCTCTTATGAAAAAGTCGACATCCTTATAGCAAATGCAGGATTGTTCTCGGCTACGTATAAGGAAACAGAAAATAACATTGAGCGCACGGTAGGCGTTTGCCACTTCGGGCATTTTCTATTAACCAATCTCCTTATGCCAAAACTTCTTGCGGCCGACAAACCCCGTGTTGTCATGGTATCCAGTGAGAGCCACAGAATGCCAGCAAAAATCAACTTTAATCGTTTCCCGCTAAATTCTAAAGACATAATTGCTGTTGCTACGATGGTCGCTTATGGCCAAGCCAAGCTTTGTAACATTCTTTTCGCAAACGAGCTGCAGAGACGATTCGGAGAGAAAGGGTTAAACGCTTGCTCGCTTCATCCTGGAGCATTGATCACTACGGACCTTTTCAGAAACTCTGCATTTGGCTCAGTTATAATGAAGGTGATTAGTCCGTTTACTAAAAACACGAACCAAGGCGCTTCAACAACTGTCTATTGTGCCGCCTACGCCAGTGAAGAAGAGATAGCTGGCAATTATTTTTCGCACTGCAAAATAGCTAAGGCAACAGACGAAGCGAACAACCCTGAAGTTGCAAAGAAACTTTGGGAGTTTAGCGAGAAAATCTGTAATTTGTAAAACAATAGTTAGGACATCCATTCATATTCGTTAAAGCGATGCTCAAATTATTGTTGAACCAAATTTGTCTGCGTGTGGTTGGTGAGTCCAATACTATTGTTTTTGAGCGGATAATAAAATGCTGCACCTAAAAATATTTTCTGACGGTAGCGTTAATACTCAGGCGAAGGTGGGGTATGGTGCTTACCTTGTGGTATCAGACCAGATCGCGTCTATAGAATCGCTTAAAGATACTGTGAAAGTGAAGCGTTTTGTACAAACGAGTTCGACTAAATTGGAATTGCAAACTTTGTTGTGGGCCGTGAGTGAAACGATTTCTTCGGTTCAAGAAAGAGAGATTATTTTGACGGTTTATACGGATTCACAAAATATTATTGGCCTACCAGGGAGGCGTGCTCGTCTTGAACAAAGCAATTATTACTCTTCTAAAAATAAACAGTTTAATAATTATGAACTATACCAGGAGTTTTACCGGTTAACCTCTCGACTAAAATTCGAATTGGTTAAGGTAGTGGGTCATCAGGCTTCTAGCAAGAAAGGTGAGATCGATAGACTATTTGGTTTGGTTGATCATGCATCTAGGCGGGCGTTGCGAGAAGAGTTTTAATGTCCGCTTTAGGTAAGGTTTCTAAGCTATCTACCGCAGACCGGTGCCATTTATTTTACCGAGCCTGGTAAAGGTGATGAGCTAATGGGTGGCTGTACAACCTGCGGCAGTGTACGTAGCGCTGATACAGGGTTTTGTACCAGTCTGGGGCGGTAGCGCTGGGACATATATGGATACTCCGCTACCGCCAAGCTAATGCTAGTCAAAACCTTATTGGTGCCGTGTTTGATAAAACAAATGCAGCGCCTATGATTTTAATATTCTGAAAGGTTTACGGGCAGTTACTTTCGGTTGCTACTCCGTTGAAACGGTCTTTTAACCATTTTCTACTTGGGCCAGCTCCCTGGAGAATACCGATAATATGCTCCCCCAATAACGTCTTCCATTCGATGTCAGCGCCCAGACTACACCACGATTCTCGCACTTCCTTAGCTTGATCTAAAGGTATAATCTCATCGAGTATGGCGTGGTATTGGAAGAGGGGGGCTGATGGGGCAGTGTTACCTAACTTAAGTTCTTCAAGGCGAGCAAGCCAGTGTGGAGTGTGGAGTACATCAGTTGTCGTGTAAGCATCCATGGTCTGGAATATGTTACCGAGAAATAAACCTAAGCCGTCTACTCTTGTCATACAGGCGTCTGGACTTCTCGCCTTTTCAAGTAATTCTTTGCCATCGGGGTTGAGGTAGCTGTCTAAATTGAGATCTGGAAAGGCTGCATTTAGTCCTACCGCAGAAAACATTACAAAGGGGAATCCAAGTTTCCCATCGAGAAATTCTCCTACTCGCAGAAGATCGGCGGGTATGCCACCCGCTGCTGTGCCAACTAGATTAAGTTCAGGTGCATAGCTTGCTGCCATCTCAGCAGCCCAACCAGCAGCACCGCCACCTTCTGAATATCCCATGATGCCGACGGGTGCGTTGGCGTCGAGACCCGCTTCACCTAGGTTCATCGCTACTCTTGCCATATCGAGAACAGCAGACCCCATAACAGGCCCAATCAAGTAGGTATGGGCTCCGGGTGTGCCGAGACCTTGGTAGTCGGTAATGGCGACTGCCCAGCCTTCGCTTAAGAGGCTGTTAATAAAACTGCGTTCGTAATCAAACCCATCCGCTAAAGTATAGGAAGGTGCGCAATTATCACCGAGACCACGGGTCCCCACCGCGTAACTCACTACAGGCCGTAAACCWGTTCCTGCCCAAGGTTTTTTTGGAACGATTACTGACCCTGTGATTGCAACGGGGTCTCCTTTAGTATCCGTTGATCGATACATCACTTGCCACATACTATGTTTTGATTTGTCTTGGTCGACTGCTCCATAGCTAGTAGATCGCGATTTAATAATGTCGCCAGGTGAGCCAGGCGGTAAAGGCGTGGGAGGTATATAAAATGCGTCTTCACTTGGAAGCGGTAGAGGCTCCCCTCCGCCACAAGCGCTCAGCGAAAATRTCCCGGCAACAATCAGCGTCATACAAGCCTTTTGGCCAACATGAATATCGTTAACAAGTCGACGTAAAACTTCTGCTACGCTGTACCAAATAATGGTATTGTTTTTTTTGCTCGCTTTTATGCCAGCGACATTATTTTTCATTTGAGGTCTCACTATTATTGTTTTTTTATAAGACTTATTTTAYTTTATTTTTCTACAGAGTTTGTTGAAAAACCTTCTTACAATCAGGTTCTATATTTTATAGAAAGTACTGAATTTGAAAGAATGCATAATTAGCCTACAGCTGACAATGTACGTTGTCAAAGTTGAGCGTCAGAAGATGGGGCCCGCAATACATATTGGGTGGGTAGACTCTCCGTATACCGGGTGGGGTTGCGGGGGGGTATACGGGGCGTGTACGGGCATTGGCATGGGTGTCCTCAAGAGTTCTTTTAACAAGTAAGGCAAGCGATGAAAAATACACACGCATGCTTAAAGCGTTAAAACACTATGAGTCATCGTTGTTTGCTTAAATGGCGATGACGAAGCTCTCCAATAACTGCAGCAAACAAAATCAAACCTATAAAAAATACAATATTCATAAACAATTCCTTCTCTCAAGAAAATAGTAAGCAGAAATGCAGCGCCAAGCGAAGAAGAGATGCGCACAGCTCTTAGTCCCACTTATGCAACTCATTCTGTAGATAAAAATGATCATCACCGCACATCAATCGCGATCCAAACGGAACCAAGAAAAATAGTTAGTAGAGTCGCCCCTATCCCGATTACACGAAAAACTAATGGCACCACATTTATCAAGCCGAGATAATGTACGATGCGGCCAAGCACTAGCGTTAGTCCCAGAGCATGAAGCCATATATTGGATGCCCCCAATACTTCCATGACAATTAGAAGAAAAATAGCCATTGGTACAGTTTCAATAAAATTGGCTTGGCCTCGCATTCGCGTTAGCATTTCTAAGTCATCGCCCGTCCCAAGAGAAATTCTTGATTTAATTCGATACAGGGTTACGCGAATTGTAATAGGCAAAAATAGCAGACCTAATATCGCAACATAAATGGGTGTTATGCTAAGTACAGGTATCAGTTCCATAACTGTTTCCTTTCGTTGCTAGGTGAATGAAGGTGAAAATTTTGTGATCGGTTTCTCTCAGACCGCTTGAAGTTCATCCCGTGCGTTGTTGAGCGCAGCGATCAACGGCGCTTCGGCCCGCATGACTTCTACGACGGCTGGGTGTTTCTTGACGAGGCTCAAATGCGCGCTCACTTTGGGCCAGCAACCTGCATCCACTTCGAAGTCGGTATAGGTCGCGTTGATGATCGCTGTAGCCACGGCAATGTCGGCGACACCCATTTCCCCGAAGATGAACCCCTTGGCAGGCAGTTGAGATTCGATGTAGTCGAATACCGGTGGTACCAGGTTCTTGATGCTGTCTTCTACTACGCTTTCGTCTCCTGGAATATTGGACTGGAACGGACGGGTCAAGCGCTCCATGAAAATGTTGGCTGCAAGCGGCGTGAAGAGCATGGAACCGGCGTACTCTTCCAGCCATCGACTCCTAGCACGAGCAGCGACATTTGAGGGCCTGATCGAAATTTCGGGGTACTGCTCTTCCAAATATTCGACGATCACGTTGGAGTCGCAGATCACGACGTCGCCATCTTCGAAAGCAGGGATCTTTCCTAGCGGACTGATTACCAAGTACTCGGGTGTTCTTGTACCGGGAAATATCCCTTCCGACTCGTACTTTAAACCTTTGAGCGCGAGGGCGACCCGGACTTTGCGAACGAATGGAGAAATGGGAGTACCGTAGAGTTTCATGTTTAGTGTTCCTGATTAGGCGTGTGGGTTGGATGAATTGTGCAGTTATTAGCTGTTAATTTATGCCTAATGAGGTGCGCTAGTAAGGTCGGTTTATGTAATAAAAAGACCGATTGGGACATCTAAATCATAAAATATCGACAAGAATGTGGTTAAAAATTAGAATATACTAAGATCTTGAGGCCTCAGAGGTCTCTCAGCAGGCCGATCCTGGCGTGACATGATCATGAACATGGCTGGAAGAAAGTCTCCAGAGCATTGCCCGCGCCGAACGCTGCCAGCATCTCGAACGATGCGTGAGGTATGAGTTCTGTGCTAGTCACCAACTGATTTTGAGGACACCAAAATGAAGAAAGTTGTGATTCTTGCGACTGAAAATTGCGTTTTATCTACGATCGCTGCTCCTATGGATATGTTTCTACAAGCGGGCGTGTTGTGGAACATTACTATGGGACAGCCGCCGCAGCCAGAGTTCGAGGTGAGCATCGTAACTGCAGATGGGCAGCCCATCACAGCACTCAACAATATTCCGGTGATTCCAAAGTGCTCGATGCATGACGTAGCCGAGGTCGACTTGATCGTCATCCCTTCGCAGGGATTTCTCTACGACATCAAAAGCAACGTGCACTGGGAACGTGTYGACTGGATGAGCGGCTGGTATGACAAAGGGGCTGATCTRGCGTCGATCTGCGCAGGGGCATTTGCACTCGCGTCAACCGGCTTGTTGGATGGCCGAAAAGCGACAACTCATTGGGGGCTGGCCAATCAATTCCGGAAACTCTTCCCGAAGGTCGACTTGCGGGCGGACCTAATGGTGACGGAGGAGGAACGACTATTTTGTGGCGGTGGCATCACAGCTGATTTGAATTTGTCGCTTCACCTGATCGAGAAATACTGCGGGCGCGAAACCGCGTTGCGAGGCTCGAGATGCATGTTGGTGGATCCGGATCGAAGTTCTCAAGCCATTTTCGCCGCCTTCATTCCACAGAAGGGTCACGAAGATCACGAGATCCTTTGCGCCCAAGAGCTAATAGAAAAGCGTTATAAAGAGAACATCAAAATGGAAACGCTGGCGAAGCAGGCAGGCACGAGTCTTCGACAGTTCAACCGCCGCTTCAAATCAGCGACCGGGGAGACGCCCGTCAAGTATCTCCAACACACACGTGTTGAAGCTGCCAAGATACTTTTGGTGACAACCGGCCAGGCGTTTGACGAAATTGCCCCGATGGTTGGCTATGAAAACGTTAGCTTCCTTCGCCGGGTGTTCAAGAGCAGTACGGGGACAACGCCAGCGGAATTTCGCCGGAAGTTCGGTAACTTCGACTGAAGGTTCCCTAGCCACCAGCGGCCAAAGTGAATGGCAAAGGCGTACACTTGTCCGCCAATCACAATTCGTCAGTATTCGAAGAGAAATATTATTTTACTATGGACTATTTTTTAGATCATTCAGAATGGAATGTRATAGTGCGGCTTATGATATTTGATATTGTCAACGACAGGTAGATTAAATGTTAGGTTTATCGCAAGGAAAAGTTAAATTTTCTATCGTCTTTAACTATTAGATCTACTCAAATTTAAAAACTGGCGCACTTTTATGATCCGCTGCGTTTATATCATAATGGCACCCCATCTTTTAAATCGGATTATCACGGCGTTAGAGCCTAGTCTTAGAGGAAATCGGTGCGATCAATTGATTTGAAGGCTTTAAGTGGTTACCCACGTTGTTGAAATAAAACGTCAGGTGCCAGTGCTCAGGTTAAAGATGTTTCTCCTAAAAAACTGTATTTCCCGTATGAATATGTCCCGAATGGACTTTAATTGTCTTAAGCGGATCTTATAGCAATTGTCTCCCGAGAGTAAATTGGATCCTGTAGACGCATTAATCCCTACTTCCTATTGGATAAAATATATGAAAGTTCATGGCGTCCCCAAAATACAATATTTCCATTACTAATACTCGAAAGAATTATTTAAATTGATCCAAGAGAAAAAATATGAAATCAGATACTAGAACAACACTAGATAACGCGATAGATACTCAAAATCCAATCTTGGTTACTGCTGCAAATGGAAATACCGGCCTTCTTGCAGCCAAAGAGTTACTTCTGCTCGGTTTCAAGGTAAGAGCTATGGTTCGAAACAAGAATGCCATTGGGGCGGTAGAATTAACTAAATTGGGAGCAGAAATATTTGTTGGAGATATGAACGACATTAGGGACCTGAGATTGGCCTTGAAGGGTGTTAAAAGAGCTTATTTTTGTGCCCCTTTTGATGGTAATTCTCTTTTTAAGACGATAGCGTTTATCGTCGCAGCCGAAGAAGAAAAGCTGGAGCACGTTGTTTATATGACTCAATGGCTTGCTTCCGAAGCTCATCACTCGATGGTTACAAAATCTCACTGGCTTGGTGATCAAATTGTTAAAATGCATCAGCATGTAAACTATACTTTCGTGAACCCTGGGCTTTTCGGGTTTGTGTACTTCTTAACTGCAGAAACTGTCGCCCAATTGGGATTGATGCCTACGGTTGTGAAGGGCGCAACAACCGGAAAAGTTGGGTTAAACGCGCCTCCATCAGAGGAAGATCAAGGGCGTGTTATTGCTCATATTCTAAAAAATCCTACACCGCATATTGGAAAAACCTACCGCCCTACAGGCCCCAAAGAAATATCTTTGTTGGAAGTAGCTAATATATTTGAAAAAGTGTTAGGGCGTTCTGTAAAAATTAAGGAAATATCAGAAGACATGTTTCTTAAAGCATCAAAATCAGGGGGGTGGCCCACGTTTGAATACTGTAATGTGAGATATTATATGAAAGAATTTGAAAATAACGCTTTCTCTTTTGGTGGATCTGTCACAAGCGTGGTCAAAGATATTACCGGAAGAGAACCTGAAGATTTTGAGACCATCGCAAGGCGTGAGTTTGGTAGAAGGGCGGAAACAAGTAGAACATTATCCAACAAGCTTAGTGCTATATTTCATTTGGTTAAAATGTTGCTAACTCCCACCCCTGACATGACTACCTTTGAGCAAAGCATTGACATGCCAAGGTTTATAAATGGCATGAAATTTGTTGGTAGTGATGAAAATTGGAAAGCAACACATCTTTAATCCAAACTTCCAAAGCCTAGAAACTTAAGAGTGCATCCATGAATCCAGCGGAAGAAGGACACCCATACTTGTGCTCGGGTCGGTGGATGTACCTTTCCCCGATCTGAAACTATTCTGATGAGTTCTTTTCTTGCTCTGGTCATCCGTAACCACTTTATTTGCACTGTATGTATATATAGTTATTCAAAAGATTAGTATAGTTCGATTTCTAAGTCAATTAAGTGGGTGTCCTCATTTATGTTAGTGGGCGTCCTCATTTATGTTCAAAAACACCAAACCAGTTTTCGATTTATACAGCTAAAGCGTAAAACTGTTCTGCCAGCGGCAATGCACCAGAAATATAGTTCTGCATTGGCATAATTAAAACAATTATCCCAACTTCGTTATCGCATTTTGGAATAATTTAGTCCAATTTAATCTAAGAGCTAAGTTGCTATATTTTGGGGAACTTTTGCGACCTTTATGATAAGCCCTCTTGTAAAACAAAGCACTCTTACTACGCTTAGTCAAAAGCTATACCCTACCTATCTGGAGGTTCGAATGAAACGCATAAATATTGCACTAATGGGCTTTTTAATGACGTTTTCTTTTTCCCTGTATGCGAGCAAATTAGTGACACCAAGTCTGGATGATATTGAATACCCAGATGACGAGGCCCCATCTGCAAGGGAAGTTGAGCTAGGGAAAACGTTATTTTTTGATCCGCGACTTTCATTAAATGAGAAGCAATCCTGTGCTACTTGCCACAATCCAGATTTAGGCTTTGGTGAAGGCTTGGAGACGGGAATAGGCACCATGGGTGGTGGGCTTGGAAGAAACACGCCGCATATCTACAACCTTGCTTGGAATGTATCTTTCTTTTGGGATGGAAGGGCAGGCTCACTAGAGGAGCAGGCGTTAGGGCCTATTCAAGCCGCTGGTGAAATGAATCTGCCGCTAGAGAAATTACTTCCTCGTCTAAAAGGCGTCAAATATTATCAAGACACCTTCAACGCGGTGTATGGCGATGGTATTACAGCGCAGAATGTTGGTAGAGCCATTGCGGCATTTGAACGTACGCTTAACGCGATAAACACGCCATTCGATAAATATTTGGCTGGTGATAAAACTGCTATGGGACCTGCCGCTGTCAGAGGGCTCGCTCTATTTGAAGGTAAGGCAAATTGTACAAAATGCCATGACGGCGCGAATTTAACCGACAACTCCTATCATAATATCGGTATAAAGGGAGATGATAAGGGCCGTGCGGGTATAAACGGTGAGGCTTCGATGACTGGTGCCTTTAAAACACCAGGATTGAGGAATGTTGTTTTTACCGCACCTTACATGCATGACGGGTCGGAAGCCTCATTAGAGAGTGTTGTGAAGTTCTACAATCGAGGTGGTGATCAAAAGAAAGGACGCTCAGATATTATCAAACCATTGGATTTAACCAAACAAGATATTTATGACTTGGTGGCGTTTCTCGGTGCATTAACCGATCCGATTGATGTCGTTCGTCCAAAAATCCCATAACCAAGAAGATTTAGCGCAGATATAGTAGCGCTATTATTTACCAGGAGAAAAAAATGCTAGTGCCACGATGGTTTGTATTGGCAATTATGTCAATTTCTAGTGTGTATTCCAATGCTGATACGGTAAAAGGGGAGATAATTTTTGACAAAAAAGCCTCTTTTTCTGGTGTCGTATACATGACGGGAAAAGAAACTAAAACTAGCCCTAGCCCTAGCAATCAGTCTTTCGTTGATCAAAAAGACAAAAGGTTTACTAAAAAGATGGTGGTTACCCATACTGGTAGCACGATTATGTTTAAAAATTCTGATGCCATTGATCACAACATCTTTGCCAATGACCCTGGTACCGGAATAAAATTCGATGTAGGTCTGATGTCGCCAGCACAGGAGAAGTCAATCACTTTTGATTGGGAAGAAAACTCCCTTGTTCGGTTTGGCTGCAAAATCCATCCAAAGATGAAATCATATATCTTTGCCAGTCCAACAGAATATTTTCAAGTTCTAGAATTTGAAAAGAAGGTGAAAACCTATCCTTTCGTACTAGAAAATGTTCCTGCAAATTTACTTTCCCTGTCGCTCAAAATACCGAAATATGAGGAGTTTATGATTGATCTGAAAAATGGAGAATCTAAACAGGTTGATGTAATGAGAAAAGGGAAAAAGAAAGCCACTATGAATGTTTCTAGGAGTGATTAAAGGAGCGTTAAATGAATACCCTACGAACAACTCTACTTTTACTATTGGTAATGTTCCCCTTTCCTGTGTTGGCGGAAAGCTCCGATCCTTTTCGCCAACAACATTTCGAATTGCCAGAAAAATATCAAGCAGAATTTGGGGGTTATAAAAAAACCTATAAACGTCTTAGTGGCTTCGAATACTCGGGGTTGCATTGGGGGAATTTTGTTGTTGTTTATGCGACCCACGACAGTTCTGCTTATCGGAAGAATTACTTTGAATTTATGAAATTTCTTGATTTTGATGAGGAAGATGAAGAAGAGTTACACGTAGACTATAAGACGTACCCTGTTGGGGCCGTTATCATTAAGGAAAATTACTTGGATGTCGGCGGTCTACCTAAAGAACCTGTTAGCTTGACAATCATGAAAAAAATGCCTGAAGGCTATGATACGAAGCATGGAGACTGGCTTTATATTCAAACCTCTGAAGATGGAAAAGTCATGCTCGAAGGAAAATATGATGACCCAGCGGTATTCAAAGTATGCTCAGATTGTCATGGGAATATTATGGATAGGGATTATATATTTTCCACATTTTATATAGTGAATTAACATAAGTTTTTGGGAATAGAGAAAATGTTATGAATGGTAATGGAGTGCTTTCCAACGTGCATTAAATATGAGTAGCTTGTTATGTTATTAAGTATGAAAAATAAGGTGTGGGGAGCATTTGGTCTGTTGTTTGTCGTGCTACTCTTGGTCATTGGTGTTTCCTTTTTTAATATTTACCGAATGAATAATTTAATTAATCATGTTGTAGAACAAATCCAGCCAAAAGTGATGGCTACCATGGATTTGGCGAGCAAAGTGTATCAAAGTTCAGGTCAACTTGGTTATTACATGTTAAGCAAAGATTCGACTGAGAAATCGATATATTTAGAAAACCTGGAGAATCTAAATGATCAGCTGGTATTGCTCAAAAATCTAGTTGATGGCAGTGATATCCAAACCAGAAAAAGTGTAGAGAAGATCGAAGCCTTTATTGGGGAAATGAATAGTTATAAGGACATAATGTTCGAGTTGAGTGAAAACGTGGAAAAGAACTTGCCGGCGTTCAAAATGGCAGTGGACAAACTAGAGCCAATAAGTATTAGGGTTTTACTGCTAACGACGGATGTCGTGCTTGCTGAACCTGATACAGAAGAGTTTGACGAAAAATCTGAACTTCTAATGAATGTTCATGAGCTTAGATATAATTGGTCGATGGTAATGAGTAATACACGGCTTTATTTGGCTTTTCGTGAAGAGAATGCATTAGAAGCCATTAGTCTATTTAAGGAGGGTTTTAATCAAGTATATGTTGAACTTATCGCTAATGGGGATCAATTAGGCGAAGAACAGACAGATGCCTTAGAAGAGATTCTAATGCTTAGGGAAACCTATTATACGCACCTTGATAGAGCGATAAAAATTCATAGTAGCGATAATTGGCGCACAGATGCGGCGCTAATCCGGAATGAAATTGGCCCTTTATTAAAACAATTGGAAGCAGCGCTTAATGATCTGTTGGGGCTGCAACGAAGTCAAATCGTAGATGCAAGTGAGTCATTAAAAGAAGCAGTACAGGTGACAATATTCGCTTTGTTAGCGGTACTGTTTGTCGGGAGTGTTTTTACGGTTGCAATTGGCTACTTTTCTAATAAAAAGATCATATTACCGATACAGAGATTGCGTGACATAATGCGCGATATGTCAAAAGGTGAGGGGGACTTAACTAAGCGAGTAGTAATCTCATCCAATGATGAACTTGGAGAGGCGTCTGGGTATTTTAACCTGCTATTAGAAAACCTGCGATCTATGGTTTTGAAGATGACCGATGTGGCAAAAGAGGTAGATAGAAAAGTTGTTCTAGCAGAATCCGCTTTAGTTCGTGTTTCGGTAAACACCAGGACCGGAGTGGAGCTAGCAGAGCTGTCGGCAAAATCAGGAAGAAAAATTTCAATGGCGAGTGAGGATATTGCAGTATCTGCAAGTGGGGCGGCGGATGAAGTGCTAAAAGCGAAAAATTATGCCAATAAAGGGGTTATGGACATGGAAGTTATGGCGGTCAAGGCAGAAGATATGGGTTCTGAAATGCGTCAGCTAAGAATTGATGTTGCCACCATAAGCGACAAAAGCAAGGATATGTTGAAGGTGGCAGATAGTATTAATGGTATTGCCTCACAAACCAATCTGCTTGCACTCAATGCAGCGGTAGAAGCCGCTAGAGCCGGTGAAGTAGGGCGGGGGTTTGCTGTAGTTGCCGATGAGGTTCGTTCACTTTCCCTTAAGACTCAAACATCCACGACGGAAATTTCTCAGTTATTACAAGATAATTTTAAAATGAACCAACAGCTGGCAGAGCAGATGGAAAGTGCAACGTTGGCTACAAAGTCAATGTTGGAATGTGTTGATGAAACACGTAATGTCATTGCTATGATTGGGAAAAATGTAGATGCTATGAATGATGTGACGGTTGAAATTGCAGAAGTGTCACATCAACAGACCGCGGCAACTAAGTCGATTACTATTGTAGGTAGTACAGTAAAGCAGTTGTCTATTGATACGGCATTATCTATCGATGAGATTGAAAGTGACATGAAAGAGCTATTGGGTTTGTCGAGTCAGCTTAATAGGCTTGTTGGTCAGTTCAAAGTGTAAACAGAGAATGATAGCATTAAAAAAGTAAACGTATCCAGGGAAGGCGTTGTAGCCGCTGGTGTACTTTTTTTGTATACACCTATGCACCTATGCAGCCATGAGTATAAGAACGCCAAGATACATGACGTGATCTTTTGTGTGGCTCTTTGGTCAAAAATACACCAAAAAAGTATACCAGCAAGACCTATGCTGCGGAGTTGGTAGATTAGAAGGCATTGCGATGGGTCGATCCGTACTTTGCAGTTTGTAAATAAAAACGGCTAATTGTTATCCCATACTTCGATTGTCGGCAGTTGTCGAATGCAAAACTAGAAATCCTGGTAGAACTGATAAATCAGCTTTAGAAACCATAATGGATTAGGTAGAATGAACGGAATTATTGAAGGAAGAGAGTGAGTGATGGAGCAACAGGCGAGGCATTGGTTAATACTGGCTTTTAGTGAATAATCTCAACCCATTTAACAGGACCGAAAATGGTATGCACGAAAAAGTTTGAAAGTTATTTTAATCGGCTCAACGTCGATCCCCAGCAACTTTCTTTAATATTAGTCGAAGAGATACAGAAAAAACATATTGCTGAATTTTGTTTCAATAGTTTGGCCGTTTTGTTGGGGCGTCCCATATCTCTGGATATAGAAGATATTATAGGCAAATTCGTCCTTCAAAACCAAGGTGGTTATTGTTTTGAACATAATAAGTTAATCCATGACGCCCTCGATGCACTCGGATTTAGTGTGCGTTGCTTGATTGCAAAAATGATTAATAACCAAGATATAGATTCACCCAGAACACACCGCATCTGTTTACTAGAATGGCAGAATGAACAGTATCTGATTGATGTTGGGTTAGGTGCTAACTGTCCACGAAAGCCAATTAAAATTGAAGCTGGCTTAATGTCTATTCAGAATGATTCCAGTTATAGAATTGTGGTTAACTCAAATCAGGATTTTCAATTGGAATTAGCAACTGGAAATGGCTTCTTTTCTTTGTATACCTTTAACTTAAATAGGTATACCGAGGCAGATTGTATTATGAGTAATTTCTATTCTAGCAAGCACCCTGATGCTGTTTTTGTAAATAATTTGGTGATGTCGCGCATTTTACCGGAAGTCACTCTGTCGTTAAGAAATGATCAATATCACCGAATAGGTATTAATCATACTGATGTCATTCAAATCAGTGATTACTTACAGTTACAAAAAATCATCAAACAAGATTTCGATATTGAGTTAAGTGAAGATGAATCTAAGACTCTTTATCTAAAAACATGTACATGAATTGGTGCCATAAAAATCGGGAAAGGCTCTATCCGACTAAAGCAAATAGTCCCTTAATTCCCATGCCGCCATCGGCTGAAAAGGTGTTTCGCTAAATCGCTGCTTGCAAAGATGGTATAGCCTGCGGCTATAGGGCACATGCACATTGTGTCTATTGGCTAATTTCAACATATAGCCATTAATCGATTCCAGTTCCGAGTTTCCTGTACCCTTGGATATTATGTCGCTAGCCATGCTGGTGCTTCCGATGAGCGCCAGCTTCCTGCGAAAGATGGGCCTGGTTAACGCTGCCGGCAGGAGCCTGCTCAATTTGATTGTCCGCCAGGCGGGAAGAGGGCCTGTACTTGTTTCCCGAAAACCCGCGGCCTGCAGGGTTTTAATTCCCTCATAACTTATTTGCGTTAACACAGTCTGAAGTGACGTTAAGGCCGATACCTCGCGATGGGAATTGCCTGTTATTGTGGTGACTGAGTTGGCCAGATTACTCACCAATTTGGCATGGGCGTGGTCTTGAAATTGCAGGCTATGCTGGTAGCTCAAAAAACTGGAAAATAGTGCCCTGAGTTTTTGTGCTTCTGGCTGCAGTGTGTTGTCCGGCGTACCCAAAATGATAGGGCCGTTAAGGTTGACGTTCCAATCAAGGCTGCGCGTGTTCTGTTCTGCGGTGGCAGCTGTGTGCCAAGCATTATAATTAACGATGGCGTAAATCACTCTGGAAAAGTATTTGGGTAGTATGGTCTGATTCTCGATACCATTTTGCAGGCCCAAGATAAGGGTATTGCTGCTGATGGTATTAACGATAGCCTGGCAGCACGCATCCAAATCAAAGTTTTTGACAGTAATAATGAGTAAATCAATATCATCTACCGAACTTAGGTCTTCAATAACCTTGACCCGTGTATTTTCCAGCATAACTTTTTCGCCATTTAAGATGCGAATACCTTGCCGTTTCAGTCGCTGAGCACTCTCACCTCGAGCTAACAGTGCGACTTCGTGACCAGCGTCAGTCATCCATGCTGCTAGGGTGGTGCCGATGGCACCTGCCCCATAGATTGCGATCTTAAACGGCTTTTGCATAGCGAAGGGGGCTCCTGAAAGCGAATATAAATAGAGTGACGTTAACGAAGGCGATGCCGGTATAGATCATGGAAGGCAGCGCAAGCTGTGTATTGTTCAACAGAGTTGTGGCGATAAAGATACCGGTTGCACTGTTTTGGATGCCCACTTCAATGGCAAGAGTCTTCGCGGTTTTTAGCTTGAAGCGTGCAACCGTGGCGCTGGTGTAACCCAACAACATGGCCAGTACATTAAGAACGAACATAGGTATCAGGAGGGTAGAAATATCCCCCGCAATATCATTGCCGCTGCCCAAGAGAGTCATAGGAATAATGATAGCCAGCAAAATATTGGAGCCACGCGCAATGGCCGGCTGAGTGCGGGCAGAAAAATCCGGGAACTGATGGCGGACTAACATGCCTGTTACTACTGGTAAAATAGTCATGGAAAATAGACGCAAGCTGGTGGGTAGAAGGTCAAGTGTTATGTGCTCACCCTGATCCAAAAAATGATTGAGGGATTGGTTGATGATTAGTGGGATGGTGAGAGTGCCTATGAGCATACTGATGGCCGTCATCGTGATGCTGAGAGCGGTATCGCCCCTGGCCATTTGAGTGAATAAGCCAGACACCACCCCACCAGCGCAGGACACCAGAATCATGGTGCCCGCTGACTGGATGGGTGACATACTGAATCCCGATGCGACCGCAAATCCAAGCAGGGGCAATCCAATGACTTGCCCCAGCACGCCGACAAGTACGGCTTTCGGTCGTTTTAATAGACGGCCGAAATCAGCTGGCCTTAGCGCAAGCCCCATACCTGCCATCATCAGGCCGAGGGTGATAGGGGTTAAGTATGCAAACAGAAAGCTGGTAGTCATAAAATGCCATAAGTATTCATTGGGTTGAGTTAGCAGTTATTGTACGACTTGCTGAAATCCAAGCCAGATGGCAAGTTGCCAATAAACAGTCAATTGTCGCCAAATTGGGGTATGCTTGGGGTAAGCATGGAGTTCAGCAATGTTTTCCCCAGTTAACAGAGGTAGTCGAAATTGAGCAAGCGATGAATGATGAAAATGTAAATCAGATCTATGGCCATTTTGTACCCTGTAGTCATCTCGCCATTCTTGTGACTTTTGCTGAGCAGTGTGGCATCGAAATGGCCCCCTTATTGCGGAAACACGGTTTAAGCGTCGAATCTGTTAGCACACCTGGCGCTAGGATTGCTGCTGCACAATATGCTCAGCTGCTTTTGGACGTCGATAGCCTCACAGACGACGCTGGGTTCTGGTTTCGTTTTGGTCAGCAGCTTGATTTCACCGCCTATGATGTACTGGGGCAGGTGATGCTCAGTTGCGATACCTTGCGGCAGGCGATGCACCTGTTGGCCAAGTATTATCAACTGATAAGCTGTGGCTCCGAACTGGTTTGTGTCGAGACGGATGGCTCACTTAGCATCCATATTTATCGACAAGGCGATATCGAAGCGAGAGCGAGCTTTATCCGGTCGGAACTGCTTGTCAGTGTGATTTTTAATGGAATTTTGGTGGCGTTGCCTGATCGAGGCGAAAAACTGCGTTTTGAATTTGATTACAGACAGCCCGAGTATGCTTCGCTCTATTACCAATACTTGAATAGAAACTGTGTTTTTTCTGCGCCACAGTCGAAAATAATCCTACCGGCGGAGTACTTGGCGTGCCCTGGTCTGTATCCCAACCCAGTGATGCTGAAGATATTAGTCAAACAATGCGATCAGCTTCTGGATCAACTGCTAGGTCATCGCTCCATTAGCGCACAGGTAAGAACCCAAATCGCTGCCATTCCTGGTCATTATCCGACAGCCATTAGTGTGGCGCAGAAAATTGGCCTTAGCCCGCGAACCTTGAGCCGGCGCCTTAAAGCGCAGGGGACAACGTTTCAGTTATTAATGAATGAAGTAAAGACACAAAGGGCAGTCAATTATTTGCAAACCACAGACCTGTCTATCGAAGAGGTTGCGACCATGGTGGGGTTTAGCGATGCAGCAAATTTCCGGCGTGCGTTTGTCAGTTGGACAGGAATGCTGCCCTCGGTATATCGCAGCGCGCAGGGCTAAATTACCTCATACTGTATTTAAATATATCTTGATATAAATATAAAGTCATGTAAATATATCATGATATATATAAGTAGATAGAGAAATACAGGAGTCATAGCCATGAAAAGGAATAGTAAATTTCCGGACTTAACATCCGTTAAAGCACCATTAAGTGAAGCTTCATTTTTACCAAGCGAATATTATGGCAATGATATGCATTTTCTTCGAGAAAAAACCACTATTCTCCAGCGAAATTGGATTGTCGTTGGACGATGGGAGCAAGTGGAAAATACGGGGGATTACTTCACTATTGATTTATTCGAAGAACCCATAGTTATCGTCCGAGATCAAAATAATACGGTAAAGGCATTATCCAATGTATGCCGACACCGCGCAGCTGCAGTCGCTCAAGGTTCCGGAAACACAAAACATTTCGTTTGTCCGTACCATCAGTGGAATTACAAATTAAGTGGTGAGTTTAATGGTGCACCTGCTATGGAGCGGGCTACAGATTTTACTAAAGAAGAATGTGGGCTTGATGAATTTCCAGTTATGGAATGGCAAGGTTTTATTTTTGTCAATTTATCGAAAACAGCCAAACCTTTGGATCTCACTGAAGTCGACGATTATATTAGGCCATTTCATTTAAGTGAACTAAAAAGGCTTGAACCTATCCGATATGACTGTCCGTGGGATTGGAAAATAAGTTCTGAAAACGTAATGGAGTTTTATCATTATCCGGGAGTACATGCTAAAACTGTCGGCGGACTATTTGATATCAATAACAGCATTGATGCAGAATACGAAGACTCCCTACTCGCCGTAGGGGGTGAAAATCTCTATGCATTAGGGCGAGGCAAACCCTACATTTTTGCTATGCAAGCAAGCCAAAACTCTCTTATAACGCCTGGTATCCCAGCTTTTGAAGTGCCGGAGTCATTGGCTAACAAACAAGTTGGCGTCCATGTTTTTCCCAATATATCACTAATTATTACCCCTAATTTTACGGTATGGCCGCACTTTATTATTGATAACGCTAATTCTCATCGGCTGGAATACAACATACTGGTACACCCTGATCTGGCGGATAAACCTGAGTTTTCAGGCATCAGAGAGTATTTTAGAGAGATGATACAAGCGATTCACGATGAGGACATGCCTGTTCTGAAACAAGTGGCAAAAGGGCTTAAGTCAGCCAATCATACGCCCGGTCGACTATCTCATTTAGAACTTGTTATATGGTTGTTTCATACTTGGATGCTGGAGGAATTGGGGTGATAAGCCATTGTCCAAGCCAAGAAAACGGCATAAAATAGTGCTTTCTATACAATCAGTAAGGCTAGCACTTCATGGCTCTATCATCCGAAAAAAAACAGGCACGCAAAGATCACATCCTCGACATAGCAGAATCTTTGATTCGTAAGAATGGTGCCACTGCTTTCACGATGCGAGAACTGGCCGATGCGGCCAAGGTCAGTTTTGCAACGCCCTTTAACCTGTTGGGCTCAAAAGACGATATTCTACAAGGCTTGATTGATAGATCAATTACTGAAAACTATAAAGCACTTAAAGTGGAATCTGACCCTATCGGATTCTTTTTCAGTACAACCAACTCGCTTGTTCAAAAATACATCAAGGACGATGTCTATTTTAAAGTATTACTAAGCAGTGTATCCCCGTCAAAAGAAAAATTTGAGATACCCATAAACAGTTGGATGATCGCCTTAGATAACTTCTTTCAAGAAGGGATTATCTCATCCGAATTTGATAAACAACAAATTGCGGAGCATCTTGAGCTCATTTTTGTGGGGTCGGCAGTCCTATGGATGTCGGGTTATTTGGACAATAAAGCCTGGGCGGCACAATATCAGTACAGTATTGCCGCCGCATTAATTGGCTTTATCAAGAAGCGGGATGCTAAAGAACAGGTGAGGGACTTTTTGCTCGATGCAGAAAAGACGTTAGTGAAATTAAGGAAAAGGAAGTCATAAAATATTATCTTTCATCGGTTTTGGGCCAGTTTGTGGTGCTAGGGTTTTTTTGTCCAAAAATGACATGACCCTCTGTATCTCTCAGCCATCCGCACTTTTCAGCGTGTAAATCTAAACGGCTGATTGTTACTCTATATTTCGATTATTGGCTGTTGTCGAATGCAAAGCTAAAAATCCAGGTAGAACTGATAAATCAGCTTTAGAAACCATAAAGGATTGGGTAGAATAGAAGAATTTATAGGAGGGGTAGATAGAGTGAAGGAACAAACGATTCTAGATTTGTTTATATCCGATATTAGACGAAAGTCACGGTTTCCTCATTGGTCGTTGCGGTGGATGTTTTGGTTGTTTTTCTTTTTGACGCCCACGCCACTTATTTTGAACCTGATTTTTGAATTGGTTTACCCAAAGACAATGTTTTGGATGGTTGCCTATTTTGGGGCGATTCTGCTGTTCCTAATTGGGGTGGCCACGACGAATTCTATTCGTTATAACCGCAAGATTAATAGAGTCAGTAAAGATGAGCCTTACGAACAGCGATATTATACCGCCGTAGGAACCATGATTCCGATCGGTGGCTTTATCCTCTATTTTACCTATTACCTGTGTATGATTCCTTTTACCTACCAGCCAAATTATGTGTTTACGCTAAAACCCAGTAAGCAGTTAGAGATGGAGATGAATGATCTGTTGGGTGCGGATACGTTGGGATATACGCCCTATGATTATTTGTTGGATACGCAGGAAGTGACTTATGTGACGGATGGGGTGAGTTCTATGAGAATGGGGATGATTGGTGGTTTTATTCGACGGGATGAAGGGTATGTGAAATTTGAGCGTGATGACCTAGATTATTTAAAAGCAATTGAAAAACAAGAGGCGTTTAAGTTAACTATATTAAATGGTAAATGCTATTTATATGCAGAGGTGGATAGGTTTGAGCCAAGGGTAATCAATCACCCGAAATTTAAATTGCCAATTGAAATTAGAAGCGGGCCGAGGGGGGGGATGTTGGTAGATACTTTAGGTGTTTACTATGAAAGGCAAAGAGAGTGTGTGCAAAGCGATCATTTTAGCCAAAATGAATGGGATTCAGCAAAATACCTTGCGCTTCAAGCGAATATTCAATATCCGTATATCTATAAAGAGGTTATTTCTTATAAGAAAGCACTCAGGCGTATCTATAATTTCACTTTGAATCATTTTGATTCGAGGATTTCAGATTTCTAGCCCCTTAAGGTGTCTTCAGCTTGCATTGTAAGCCACGCTTTTTGTTTGAATTCTGTGGTTGGATTAATGTTTAGCCAATACTTGTTGCCTTTCCACGGCATGCTGACAGTTTCATTCTTAGTTTTATCTGGCGATGTTACGCGGAGTTTTACCCAGCATTCGAGATCAATAGTCTTGTTTTTTTGAACTACCTTTGGTTCGCTGGTGTCTCCAGTAAAACTTGATGATGAGAAGTTAGTAATAATAATTAGCTGTTGTACACTTTGAGTATGGTTTATATAGTTACCTGCTTCGTTGTCGCCATTGTATGGGGGGAGGTCTGATAAAGAGGATATTTTCATAGAGTCTTTTTCATTAAAATTAATAACAGGAAGATTAGTTCTATCCTGTTTATCACTATCTCTAGCCACCCGTATCTCAATCTCTAAAGTAGACTTCCCCTCAATAAAATACGGCAAGTCCACGACCACTTTTGCACGATTTCCAGACTTATCATAGATGGATCCACCAGATCGCCCTGGTATTCTTTTAACAAATGTTTTATCTACAGGCATCAACTCAAACGTAGCTTTTAACGGATATAACCCATTTAATAGTAATTCTAAACTAGCCGCCGGATATAGCCGCATGGGCTCCGTGAATTTATCTTCATCCCCAGTGTGGTCAAATCTAACGCTAGTGTCAGACATCTGGTCAGCTTGGGTAAAGCTAGGAAGGGTATCTACCAAGTTATCAATAATGTTCCAGCTATTTGATCCTAACGTGTCACCAATGCGTCCAATTTTATATTTAGCCCCATGTTCTACTACTGAAATATCCCCTGTTAGATCGTTAAAAACAACGGAGCTCGAATCCTGTTTTGGCCCCTGGCGACGATAACCTAATAGCTGGTAGTTTTGATCAAGTATCAATTGGATATTGTGGCGCGTGATGGCTAGTGACAATACTTTTCGAAAATATTTGTCATCTTTTAAAGTAGTTGCTTTTCCAATAGAAACGCCTCCTAACCAAACGGAGTGATGATGTATGCCCATTTTTTGTTTAAGGCTGTCGCTAACTTCTCGAGGATGTTGCCAGCCAGCGATACTGATCGCTTGAAATTGAGGGTGATTTTTACTCTTATTCTCACTAAACGGCCCTCTCTCAAGCCAAGTATTCAACAAGTTATCTTCTTTAAAGACAAAAAACTGTAACGCTACGCCAATAACCGCGATGGCAAGCCCCACGGGTCCAAGAATGATCGCCGCTAAACCGCCATAATATAAACCTGCTAACCCAGCAATACCTGATATTAACAACACAGCGTGAGCTTTCGCTACATCATCACCTCGCATAAGCGCCTGGATCCCATCGTAGGCACTAACCGCAATGCCTGATACCGCTGCAATAATCGGTAACACACGTAAGATCCCCACATTCAATAATTTACTGTTGTCGAACGTATGCGAAAGTGATGTTGTGGAACTGGCTTGTGCTGAAACTTGTTTGGCTTGGTAGGTTTGTTTCCAGACATTGCCAATGCTAGCACCGGTTAATGTGACGCTGTTGAGTAGTTGTGTGAGATTACGAGTGTGTTCTAGTAGATTGTCTGAATCTTTCCAGTTTGATAGCAGTTGCTGCATATTCCATATATCAAATACCAATGTTGCTGAAGACACAAAAACAGAGCCATGCTGCCGAGATTCTAACGCCTGCGCATCATTACCTTGGTATATATGTTTGCCTTCTTCACCAACCACAATATAACTGCCTTTTTGAACGGTATTCATCGATTTACTTTGGGCTGGGGTAAAAACAATGACGTTGGGTTTGTTAGCATAGTCATTGCGAATGCGCTCAAAATCACCGTTGTTGGTGTATTTAACGCTAATAGGATCGTCGGTAATAGTTGTGAGTTTTGCACGCTGTTGTTTTAGAAAGGCGTCGAGTTCCTGGCCTTCTGCGGTGTTGGTGTACACCACGGTATTTCCTAACTTCTCTGCATTGAGTTGTTCAGCCCTGTTTTTTTCAAACCTGGCCTGGTAATTTTTCGACGCATTACTAACGTCGTTATCAATATTCTTAATCGCGGTTAAATACTCGTCGTCCAGTTGTTTAAGTGAGAATAGCGGATGGTTTTTATCCACATTAGCAAGCAGAGTACTTTTATCCTCTATGACGGTGGTTTTCCTTACGCGGCTTGCTTCTAATTCGCCCTTTAGATTTTCAAGGTTTTTGACTTGGTTGTCGGCCGACTCTTTAAACGCTAGCGCTTGGGTTTTTTTCGCAATGGCTGTGTCTTCTAGGTGTTGCAATTGTTTTATTTCAGGATCAAGAGCAGAGCTGTGTACTGCGGATTCGCCTTCTGCATGGTGTATTTTCCTAAGGCGAGCTTCTTTATTGTTGATGGTTTTTTTGATATCGTCATTGCTTTGGGCCAACGTCGATCGGTTTTTATTTAAGTCAGCATTTAGTTGTTTGATTTTTTTATCGATAGCCTTGGGGCCATCGATACGTTTTAGATCATTGCGAGTGGTTTTGTTTTGTTGGGTCAGCGACTCTTTTTTATTTTCCCCCTCAGCTTGCAGTTGTTTTTCTTTCACCTCCGGTGAGGTAGCGGTGCTAGTCTCTTTCGCGTGTTTTTTATGTTCGTCGAGCTCTGTCAGCGCTTTGGCGATAATCATCTGTTTGGTTTTATTGCCTGCAGCGGTGTCGTTTTGTAGCTGGATTAAATCATCAAAGGATCCATAGTTTAAGTCAGCGTTAATGACCGAGTTTAGTAACCAGCGAAATTTTTCGATGTCGCCATTGATGTTGTTACCATCAACGTTTTTCATGCTTAAGGCTTGAGAACCAACAAACAATTGGCCAACGACAAAGCATAGCCACTTTATCGTGCGTTTACTGACTTCTTCTAACCCCGATGGAACAAGGCCTTGTTTTGCCGCTTCTTTTTTGGTGTCTTCGGTTGCATCATCCTGGGACTTAAGTGTATTGATTTGCTTCAGCAGTGTGGTCATTCGATCAGGGTCACTACTGCCGCCATCCTTTTGCTGATCAAAAATCGCTAATAACGCTTCCTGGTAGGCATAGTTCAGCACAGCGGGTCGGTTTAGCGTAATAGGGGATAGGGGATGATTGCCGTTCAAAATGTCCTGTATCAGCCGATAACCTGGGTCCTGCTGTTTGCCCTTGGCAACCTCATCGCGTATTGCCGGTGTGCCATCAATGAGTTGGCATTGGCTGGCGGGGTGGTCGGCGAGTTTTCCTAGAATATTGCCCAGTTTTTCCCAGCGGGTGTGGCGATATTGTTTTTGTTGTGCGCAATCCTCATCTTCTAATAAGTCATTGGGGGCTTCTGTAAAGCTCCAGGTGTCATCTAATTGCGCGGTCAGGTTTCTTAGCCAGTCCTTACCATGTTCAGCGTAGTTTCCCTGTAAAAAATCTGCCAGATCGTTACCGGTGTGTCGAATCAACTCCCGAATGGTGGCGCGTAGGTCCACCCCCAAAGCAGCTTGTAAATCATTGAGTTTAAGGTGTTGCCGTTGGTCCAGTTGCAGATTGTCTCGTTCCCATAGGGTCTCGAATTTATTACCGTGTTCGGCAAAATACACCTGATGTGCGATTAAAGCCGATTCGTAATATTTTGAATGTGGAAACTCATCATATAAAGGGTGCTCTTCGGTATATGGCGTACTGATATTGGTGAGCGCCTCCTGTAACAGCGCCCA
>NVVG01000040.1 GCA_002402125.1 Moraxellaceae bacterium | reverse complement strand
GCCTTCAACAGGTGGTGCTGAACTTGATTTCTAACGCGACGGACGCGATGGACGGGCAAGATGATCCGCAAATATGTGGTTTGTTGTCTTCCCAGGTGCCATGGTAACGACTCGTGTCTGCGTAGGTATAAACACCTTCACCAGATTGCTGCCCTAAAACAAACTGCCCGATATAGGACGCACCGCTGGCGAATTGCATTTGACCGTCACCATTGGGTTGATCATTTGTCCACTGACCTTTGTAGATGTCGCCATTGTTCCATTTCATGGTGCCTATCTTGGAACGTTCTCCCTGTTGGAATTCGCCTATGTACTGAGACCCGTCACTATAGGTTTTTACGCCATTTCCTTTAGGTAAGTTGTTTTCCCATTCTCCGTCGTAAACGGTGCCGTCAATCCATGTATGTTTTCCGCTGCCAATTCTTTCGCCATGATCCCAGGTACCTTCGTAAACACCTCCGCCGGAATAGGTGTAAACCCCTTTRCCGTGAAATCGATTGTCTGCGTCTCTATTGCCTTCGTAGGTGTCTGCAAAAGCAGAAGGCATTATCATGCTGGAAAGGGCTAGAAGAGACGGTACAAGAAATTTCTTGGGAAATGGAATGATAGATGGCATGTTTATACTCATTTCAATGGTTGTTATTATTATTGGGAGCATACAGTATTTTTGAGCTGGTTATTCGTACTCTTTATTCTATTAGCTTGATGCCTTAATACTAAAAGTTCTATGAGTTAAAAAATAACAGGCAGTCGGTGTGTCGTCAATTGGCCTTGAGTTACGATTGGTAAGCGCCAGCGTTGATGATGTAACGGCTGTAAGGCAAAATAAGGGATATTAGGGCTGGATTTCTCGTTATAAATAACGTATTTTTCGTCAAGAATACGAAATAAATTGTATGAAAAACATACAGATAGGTTTGTTGTTTGATTTCCTCTGATTGGCTTTTGAATGTATTAAATAAAAGAATGATGCTAAGCTAATTAGGTAGGTTGGGGTGTTGTTATATTGGCTATGTGCTGTTAGATGCCGATAGTATCCAATTACATTATTGCTTTTTTATCTATTATTTTTGATACTGTTATAACAAAAGTAATTACAGCGTCAATAAAGTCTAAAGTTTTGATCAAACTTTCGTCATTTTTCTGTGATACTGATCACGTAAGGTAAAAAAAGATCAACTTACTAAGCCATTGGTATTGGCTGGTTTAATAAATGTGCTTAGGTTGCTAAGCGTTAATGGCGATGACAAGCGCATGCATAGGGTGGGGTAGCGGTATGATTAAGAAACGATGGCATATCTATATTCTGTTGTTTTGTTTAAACCTGGGCGTAGCTTCACAAGCGAACTCTAGTGGTTGGGTTATTGATCGGGACAAGAAGCCTGATAGCCCTTTGCTACGCGAAGACAAAGCTATAGCCAAACTTACCGAGGAAGATAAAGCCTATCAAGCGATAGCCTTGGCGCACAAGAAGGCGACTGCTGCCTATCAACGGGAAATCAGGAAACACTGGCCTAGTGCAGAGATTAGCGGGAAAACTCGTTGGGTTGCATACAGCGATGATTGGACCTCTAAGCGGGTTGTTGATTTTAAACAGAACCATATTGAAATTAGTGTAGAGAATAAGTTTTTAAATAGTCGTATTGATTTTGCTTCGTTGTCCAAGATAGTTCAGAGTGATTTGGAGGTTGTGTTAGCCACCACGGTTAATAATGCTTTAGCGGCTGACCCTGTGCAAAAAGCTATCGATAAAGCGGTTCAGAAGTATGCCAAAACAATCCCTAAGTCTGATAGTCTCAATGGCTTGGTATTGGCGGGGTTGTTTAAAAATAAATCTCCTACGGCTAAAGATATTAAGAAGAAAGCGCGAATGTTGCTAAAAAATGCCAGCATCCGTTATCAAGTGCTTTCTGCCAGTCTTGCTGCGTTGCCTAAGAAAACCAATAAGAAAATCACTTATAGTATTCCGCTGCATGGTGACCGCATGCGTAAAAAGGTGCGTGAATATGCGCCTATTGTGAAGAAAAACGCCGAACGCTTTGATCTGTCAACGGATGTCGTAATGGCGATAATACATACCGAAAGTCATTTTAATCCACTTGCTCGCTCTGGTGTGCCTGCTTTTGGATTGATGCAGATTGTTCCGGGTACTGCAGGTAGGGATGCTGCGAGAAAATTGTATAAAAAGCCTCACCTATTATCAGCAAGATATTTGTACGACCCTACGCGAAATATTGAGGTGGGTGCGGCCTATTTGAATGTGCTTTATTACAGCTATTTAAGAGGCATCAAAAACCCCGAGAGTCGTCTTTATTATACGATAGCCGCCTATAATGCTGGTGCCTCTAATTCTGCCAAGGCGTTTATCAATAAGGCAAGCCTCAGGCAGGCGTTACCCGTTATTAATAAAATGACTCCTGCTCAGGTGCTTAAGGCGTTAACCACAAAGCTACCGAAGCTAGAAAACCGCGAGTATGTTAGCAAAGTGCTGAAGCGACGTAATTTCTATAAGCGAGTGTAGTTTACCTCTCCAGGAGGGGTTTACCACGCAATAAAAAAGGCTCTTTGGTCGTTACCAAAGAGCCTTTTTTATTGCGTGGTATTTTTGTTCGGTAGGTGCTGATTTATAGGTTAAGAGCTTTTGCAAAAAGGACGTCATCCACCAGTTGGCGCATTCCTATTGTTGCTCCAAGGTCGATTAATGTCCAGTAATGTCCGGCGAGCACTCGGTCAACGTGCATGGTCTCTGGGGACGGCTGAAATGCCCCAACATATTTGAAGCCATCGTGGCGTACTTTTTTGGCCATCTTTCGATGTACTCTCGACGTGGCGAAATCAAATTGAGGGTTATTGTATGGTTCAGTTATGATATCCATCCATTCTTGGTAATAGCTTAAGGGGACCTCGGGGCCGTCTTCTTTAAGTACCCCCATATCACGYAGATGCCCTTCTACGGAYTCGATGTTACCGTTAATAACATCTTGAAAAAGGTYTTTGTGAATTCGTACGGTWTTATCCGAGACTTCTTTTACGGCACCAAAATCATACATAATAATGCTGCCATCCGGCCKAAAAGCGAAGTTTCCAGGGTGYGGGTCGCAGTGAACGCGYTGTAATTCGTATATTTGACGTGCCATAGCCTCGAACAACCGGTGACCTAAGGTGTTTCTTATCTCTTGGCTGTAGTTGGGATTATTTTTTATGCTGCTAAGGCTATCCCCTTGTACATAGGTTAGCGTTAGGGTTGTTTCTGAAGAGAGCTCTTCGATTAACTCTGGAACAATAACGTAGGGGTGGTCTTTGTAGTGCTCATTGAAAAAACGTAAATTCTCCGCTTCGTGATTGTAGTCAAGCTCTTCGTAGAGCATGACTCGAATCTCCTCGAAGGTTTTGTCGACCACTTCTTTGCTGACCTTAACCAGGCCCGCTAACTTAAATAGGCGCTTGATTTGTTTAAGGTCGGAATTGCACGACTCTTTCACGCCGGGGTATTGTATTTTTACAATGCAGTCGACGCCGTCTTTGGTGGTGGCTCTGTGCACTTGGCCAATGGACGCTGCGGCAAAAGGTTCTTGATCGAATGAYTCAAATAGCTTTTCAGGGTCTTCTCCCAACGAACGAACTAGTTGACGCCGTATCATGCTGTAAGGCATGGGAGGGGATTCTTTTTGTAGGCTTTCTAGGGCGGTAGCAACTTCTTGGGGGAGCAAGTCTTTTACTTGGGAGGCCATCTGGCCGACTTTCATTACGGCCCCTTTCATTTCTCCTAGGGTTTCTGCTATACGGGCCCCCATATCGGCATACATATCATCTTTATTTTGTTTTTTCGCCTCTTCATCGGCAAACAGGCTTTTGACTTTGTTGCCTGCAATCTTTTTTGCGATGGATGCGGACATGCCTGCAAGCTTTAAAAAGCGTTTGCCTGGGGTGGTAGCCTTAAATCGCTTCTCTTTGTTTTTATCGTTGTTGGTCACGTTGCTCATACTCAATGCCTGTGAAATGTACTTTATCTAATGGGCTATTATTAACGTCAATGCCTTGAAATACAAGCTCTTCAGATTAGGTATACGCCGTGAATACTCAGGGTGGCGAGGCATGTAGGTCAACAAAAAAGCGAATTGGACCATCAAAGAGTACTAATCTTCTTTGGGATTATTGGTATAATGGGAGCTTGGAAAAAAATGAGATGACTAAATTGGTTCAGCAAAGGGTAGTGAAGCAAAAAGGGTGGTTTTCATGAGTGAAGCCGAAAAACCAGAGATTCTGATTACCGGTGCTGGTGGTACATTGGCGCAGAAGGTTATTGACCGACTGAAAGAGCGCTATCGTGTTGTCTTGGTTGATTTTCGACGTCAGGTTAAAGTTACGGAAGGCATGTCGAGTTATCGCGTTGAATATAACAAACGTGGTTTTGAAGATATTTTTCGCAAGCATGACATACAGGCAGTGATGCACCTTGGTCGCATGGGGCTGTATGAGTCAACACACAGAAATCGATATAATCATAACGTGCTCGGAACCCAGCGTTTGTTGGACTTATGTCATAAATATGATGTGCAGCAAGTTATCGTGTTGTCTACTTTTTTTGTTTATGGCGCTAGCCCGTATAATGCGGCGTTGATTTCGGAAGATCAGCCGCTAAAGGTATCAGAGCTTACGATGGATTTGGTTGATTCGGTTGAATTGGAAAATTTGGCGAATATTTATCTGTGGAAGTATCCGGAATTAAATATCACTATTTTGCGCCCCTGTAATATAGCGGGACCTGGCGTACTAAATAGTATGAGCTTATTGCTGTCCAACTCAGTGGCGCCTGTCTTGATGGGGTATTCACCGATGATGCAGTTTATCCATGTGGATGATATGGCTGATGCGATTGTTGTTGCTTTTGAGAAGAACCATCCAGGAACCTATAACGTTGCGAATGACGACTGGATCAGTTATCAGGAGGCGGTAATACAGGCGGGTTGTAAAAAACTGCCGATTCCGTCTATTCCAGAGCGTATGCCACATCGGATTAGTAAAATGCTGGGATTAAAAGCATGGCCAAGTTACCTGATTAATTATTATAAGTATCCGGTTGTAATAGATGGCAGCTTATTTAACGAAACATTCGGCTTTCAATCGAAGCGAAGTTTAGATGATATTTTTTCTTATTATCGGGATAAAAAATCTTTAAATGCTTTGTAGTCTTGGCTGTCGTAGTGAGAAATTTTTATGTCAATAAATCCGGTTATTTCGATTACTCAAGCATGGGTTCAGGAGTTTATTGTGGGGCATAATATTTGCCCCTTCGCAAGAAAAGAAGTCGAGCGAAGTAGTATCCATTACGCTGTTCTTGAGGGTGCTGTTCATGACAGTGCGGCTGAAGATAATGCCAGCCTTGATGATATAGAAGAGGTGGTGTTTCGTTTAGTTGAATTGTGCAAAAAGCTGGACGAGAACGCAGGTATTGAGACGGTTTTATTGGTGTTGGAACATGGGTTTGCAGATTTTGAGCGCTATCTTGATTTATTGGATGTTGCAAACGGGGTGTTAACTCAGCAAGGCTATGAAGGGGTATATCAATTAGCCAGCTTTCATCCGGATTATTGCTTTGATGGTGTTGATGAAAAAGATGCTAGCCATTATTCCAATCGATCTCCCTATCCGATGTTACATATCCTTCGCGAAGACGCGTTGACAGCGGTGTTGGCGCGATACCCTAATCCAGAGGCGATACCGGAGCGGAATATCGCCTATTGTCAGGAGCTTGGAGAAGAAACCTTAAAAGGGATTTTACAGCGCTGTCAGCGTGCTGCGAACCGCACCGTAGAATAGTTATTAGTGTTTCTAATGCAGAGATTTCCAGTCCATTGTGTCGGGTGAGATAACTAAGCGATCATCCATATAGATATTGCTATCTACCGCAAGAATTCGTACATAGCGATCAAAATACAGCAGTTGTTTTAACAATAAGGCAAATTCTCTGGGAAAGTGAATGCCATGGGATTTGCCCAGCCCGACTAGTTGCATCATGATACGGTTAACTTCTTTCTCATTTGCGGCATTAAGATCCATCGGGTCAACGACTACCGAGGTGTTCATCTTGGTATATAGGTTTTCAATATCTGCAGCGAGTTTTTTTGTATCGACTTCTCYRTCGGTCATACCRATRCCTAKCATTGATTCCGCCATSGCTTGGTAATCTTCTTGCCCTATWGCCCCAATAAATTGGGAWACAGAGTCCCATGTTTCGGGGCGRATTCTACCAACGATACCAAARTCGATAAATCCWATCTTGCCATCACGAAGMACTAATAGATTGCCCGCGTGTACATCTGCATGGAATGAGTCGCAGAAAAGTAAACTGGCGAACCAGGTGTTCATAGCGGTCAAAAGYGTGTTCTCTGGATTGCTWGTGTAATGGCGGACACTATCAAGGTCGGTGAAAGGTACGCCGTAGAGCCGTTCCATGGTGAGGATGCGCTTAGTTGTAGCTTCATTGTAGACTTTAGGTGCGACGGCATCTTGATTGCCCGTGGTCTCTAAAAAATCTTGAAATGCTTTTATGTTTTTTGCTTCTTGCAGAAAGTCACATTCTGCTAACATKCCCTGTTGTATTTCATCGACGATGTCAGATAGCGATGCCATTGAAAGGTTGGGGACGGCGTATTCTAGTAGTTTTGCGCCAACAAACAAAAAGTTTAGGTCCGTAAGAAGAAGGTTTTCTACGCCGGGTTTTTGAATTTTTATTACAACGTCTTCGCCGGTTTTAAGTTTGGCGGCATATACCTGAGCGATTGAAGCTGATGCTAACGGTGTTGGATCTATCTCGGAGAATACAGACTCKAGAGATTTRCCCAATTCTTGTTCCAAAACTTTGCGCATGACTGAAAAAGGCACAGGTTGGGTTTTGTCCAAGCATAGTTGAAATTCTTCCACATAAGCTTCTGGAAATACCGAGGGAGAACTGGCGATAAATTGGCCTAATTTGATATAGGTTGTACCAAGGCGTTCAAACGTTTGTCGGAGCAATTTGGGTGTTGGCGGACGGTCACCAGAAAGCCAGCTAATACCTGTTTGTGCTAGGATCTTTGTTGTTTGGCCTAATCGAAGCGCGCCTTTAAAGCCTGCGCTGAGTTTTTCTATCCTGGATGACATAGTCGTTTCCGTGTTGTTTCCGTATTGTGCGTTGTTCTGCGGAGCAGTTCGGTGTAGTTCGGTATAGTTCGGTAAAGTCCGGTTCATTGTACCGCTAGATAGGTAGAATATGTACCTATTAGCGATACACTATAGCGCTATTTTATGACTAAAGTTTCTAAATGAGGGGCAATGTTAGTAATGTAGCCCCTGTTTTGGTGATTGTCGTGACAATGTGGGTGCTTTTTCGTAACCTCACTTGTGGTGAAGCGAAGTTTGTTGCTGGTAAGGTGTTTTTGGTATTTGCTTAAAATAGAAATAGACGTGTTAAATGGTATATATTTCCTATAACGGTGTATAACAAAAGTGTTAAACAATTATTTAAAACAAGAAGGGCAGGCGAAATCTACATGAGCTTAAATCCGTTATCGTATTTTGAACGTAAAATAGATGTATCCCCAGATCTGTCTTCGCTAACTAGCATTGGAGAGGGAGAAATCAGTCCAGAGCTTGTGGGGCTCTCGGAGGATGCTGGAGAGATAATATGGGCTGCAGCGGAAGAACTTTACCTAACGGGGTTGCACCCTACGGTGAGTATTTGTATTCGCCGTTACGGAGAGGTTCTTCTTAACCGTACCATCGGTCACAGGAGTGGCAATGGCCCAGGTGATAACGATGAGCCTGTTTTGGCGACCCCAGATACGCCTATGTGTTTGTTTTCTGCCTCCAAAGCAGTTACTGCAATGCTTATACACTTACTGGAAGAGCAGGGTGAGTTAAACGTGTTAAATCCGGTAAGTCACTATATACCGGAGTTTGGCGCGAATGGTAAAAAGCATATTACGGTGCATCAGCTATTGTCGCATCGTGCGGGGATCTCGAGATTAAAAAACATTGATCCTGAAATGTTGCTGGAATCTTCAGAAATACTTAAACGTTTGTATGGTGAAAAACCCTCAACCTTACATGGACGCGAAGTGGCGTATTCAGCGATTACCAATGGTTATGTATTAGGAGAATTGGTTCAGCGTATAACGGGTAAAAATATCCGTGAATTCATGCGAGAGCAAATCCAACAGCCGCTAGGTTTTAAATATTTTAATTATGGGGTGCCAAACCAACAGGTTGATGATGTTGCACGTAACTATAGTACCGGGCTGCCAAATGTTTTTCCTTTGAGGCAGCTGGCTCGGCGAGCGTTGGGCATGACATTTGAACAGGCCGTTGAATTATCTAATGAGCCACGTTTTTTGCAGAGAATTATCCCATCTGGCAATATCATTGCAACGGCTGACGAGTGCTCTCAATTCTATCAGTGTTTGCTAAATGGCGGAAAGCTTGATGGCAAGCGTATTTTTCAGCCAGTAACAATTGAACGTGCGACCCAAGAAGTGAGCCGATTTGACATTGACCGAGTGCTAATGCTACCGCTTCGATATAGCGCTGGTATGATGTTAGGTCATGCTGGCGTAGGGTTGTATGGTCCAGCAACGGCTCAGGCATATGGACACTTGGGCATGACGAATAATTTCTGTTGGGCTGATCCAGAGCGAGAGATTTCGGTGGCGATACTTACTAGCGGAAACCCTATTTTAGGATCTCATTTTCCTCGATTAGGAAAGCTGCTGTATGCAATTTCTAAACAGTGTAAGCGGTTAGTTAAAGATTAGTTTGTCAAGGTTGGGCTTTTAGCTAACTGGGGTGAACGGGCGGGAATTAGCGATAGTGAATTCGCTAATTTGATTTCTTGTCCCAAGTGAGATCGATAAATTGCTTGGTAGGTCATTACATTTTTTACGTAATTGCGGGTTTCTTTATAAGGAATGGTTTCTATCCAAATATCTCCCGCCATGGGGGTGTTTTTTGGCTGCCAACGTTTGACCCTGTAGGGCCCTGCATTATAGGCGGCAGTGGCAAGAATGGTATTTCCTTGAAAACGCTTTTGCAGTTGTTTCATGTAGGTTGTACCCAATTGGATGTTTTTCTCAGGCAGAAGTAATGAGTGTTTACCTCTATATCGTACGCCAATGCTTTTGGATACTTGTTTGGCCGTTGCAGGCATTAGTTGCATCATGCCGAGAGCGCCAACGGGTGACTTTGCCTGTTGAGAAAAAGCACTTTCTTGGCGAATGAGTGAAAAAATCCAATCGTTTGTAATGCCATTTTTGATGGCATAAGAGGATACCGTGTTTTGGTGTGCGGTAGGGAATCGAAGTTTGAGGTTGTCCCTGATATTCGAACGAGCGGCGGCCATGATGGCATGGTGATGCCAGCCCCATTCACTTGCTAATTGCGCTGCGATACCTCGGTCAGTCATTGGCATCCGAGCGATAGCCAAATTCCATTCGCTTCTTGCATAACTATCTTCTTTTATTTTGTAGAGCTCCCTTGCACGTATAATACCTGGGTTAGAAAGGATGCGAGAAAGTTGCTCTGCGGTGGGAGTGATTTGTCGCTGATTTAGCTGTAGTGGCTTATCCAATAATTCACTTGCGATAAAACCATAAAAACTTCGTTCTTTTGATAGTGTTTCGAATGTATCTGCAGGAGTTTGCTGGCTGTGAAAAATGGAGTCAGTGCTGCTAGGCAATAATGATCGAGTATGGTCTGGGCGCGCTAGGTGTTGAATAAATTCATTGTGAGGTTTTAGCAAATCACTAAAAAGCGGAGTCGTGTTCTCCTTTTTTGTGAAAGAGAAGTTATCTAGGTTAGCGTTTAATAATGGTGATGGTGTCGCTTTTTCCTCAAAAGTTCCAATGGTTTTTTTAGGTGTGATGCTATTTGTAGCCTTCCACGAGAATTCGCTAATAATCTGATTAGATTTTGCTTCCCAATAGCGCCATTGATTCGATCCGCGTTCGGCTTTGGGGGTCATCGCAAGCCAGCGCTTCACACGCTGCCAATCATGGCTTCTCAGTGCATGGCGAATGCCGTAGTCGATGATCCCTTCGCTGTTTGGAAGAACCAATGCTTTATTCAACCAGTACTCGGCTTTATCATCAAAGCGTGAGGCGAGAATTTTGGCAAAGTACTGATATATTTCTGTGCTTTCGCTATCAGAAAAATTAAAACTAGCCTCATATTTCGGCCAAAGCTCAGTGGCGAGAGCGGCATCTTTTAGAATTAGACGCTTAAAACCTGAAATGATGAGAGGTTTAGATTTTTCTGCCCATTGTTGGTAGCGGCTGATCTTTTGTAGGCGCTTAGGCGCTCTATATAATTTTCGCCATTCATAGGAAAGGGATTTTTCGGGTTCTGCGAGAAAACGTTGCAGATATTTGGCAAGTTGTAGTTTTCTGTTTTGCATGGCGAGTTGGGTTCGTTGCCAAACAATGGTTTCGTTAAATGCACTGGTTTTTTTCCAGGCTTCAAATAGTGGGTCACAGGCTTTTTTTTGTGATTTTCCCACCAACCATAATTTTTCAGCCCCAAGAAAGGCTTTTTGGGTATGGCCTTCTTTTAATAGGCCCCAGTAGTAGTGGCAGTCATATTTTGCGTTGCCACTACTTTCATAGGTTGCTACATAATCCTTCCAGCGTTTATTTTTGACCAACGACGCTTGCCAGGCATTATATAGTCGATATGAAATGGGTGAGTCGATATTTTTTTGGGAAAAATCATCCATTTCGTTGGCGGTTAATTTACCGATGCGCCGTTTGAGTTTGAAAAATTCAAGATACGGATAAAGAGGGTAGTCCTTGAGTTGTTTTGAAATAGCTTTAAATCGCCTTAAGTTACCCTTTTTTAAATGTTTTTTTGCATCTTGGAATAATTTGCGTTCAGTCTGATATGTGCGTTCATCTTGAGGTGAAAAGAGAACCTGAGGAAGAATGGTTTGTATCGTTGCCGGTGTAGTTATCTGTGTAGTTATTTGTGTAGTTGCTGAAATAGCTGCAGGGGATGTTTGAGAGGCAAATAATAGGTTAGAAAGTCCACAGGATATCAATAACAGAATGGCGAACCGTATGGTTTTTGAGGTGTTAATGGGTGAGGGTCGTTGCAACATTATTGGGTGCATAAAAATATGTTCAGTTGAAAGCTAGTTACATGTCAGTTACATAATTGTTACACATCAGATACATAGGTAGAGGCATCATCAGTCGTGTATCTGAATAAGAGTAGTAAAAGATAAAAAAGGTTCAAATACCGATGTGGGGGTTGTCCTGGTTTTAGGTAGGTTAGCATGATGCTGCGTCAATGTGCCTAACAAAATTCATGTTGATTAAAAAAAAGATAAGATAGATGGCTAGTTGATGTTGAGGAACGAGCATCTGCGACTAGACTTGTAATAATAGAGTAGATTAAAGAATGCCCAACCTTGGTGGTCAATAACTTAGAGTATGGATAAAAAAATTCAAGAGAAACGACTGATCAAACGCCAACAGCTAAAGTCGTACTTACAGGTATATAACCGTAAGACCGGCAAGGCAATTGGTTATATTGTTAATATCTCATCGGAAGGCTTACGGCTGGTGAGTAGTATCCCACTGTTAACTCATAGCGTGTTTCAGTTTCGGGTGAAGTTACCGCGGGAAGTTAACGGAGCGAAGCACCTTGATTTTGATGCGCTTAGTTGTTGGTGTCGGCCCGATGTGAGCCCTGATAGCTTCGATACAGGTTTTAAGATTGTGGATGCGCCACAGACTTTGCATGATTTGGTGAATGGTTTGACGGATTATTTTAGTTTTAAGGTTGAGACGCCCACCGATAAAAAATAGCGATTATTGATTCGCAGTACTAAAGCCGGGCGTTGCTCGGCTTTTTTGTTGTTGTGAATTTTGTCCGGCTTAAAACAGAAGAAGTGGGTGCGTAAATATAATAAATGAATTAATGTATTGAATTAAAATAACAATTATCAAAATTAAATACGTTTAAGCGGTACAATATTGTACGATGTTTATATTGTTTGTTGCCGTGAGAGCTGATGGAGATGGAGTCTGGTATGAAAATCATTATTCGTTTTTTTATATTTACCCTGGTTTGCTTGATAGGAACTAATGCTTGGTCATTGGCTCCTGAAATTGAAGCGGATCGTTTAGTATTGGCTGGGAAGAGTAAGATAGAACAAGGGGATTTTACCGCTGCTAGAGCATACCTAGACAGAGTAGAGCCATTGGGGATTGAGCCTAGCAATGAATTTCATTGGCTGTTAGGGCAGGTTCTATTTCATGACGGACAGTACATGGAGGCAAAGAGTCGTATTGAGCAGTATGTTAAGGGCGGCAATAAAGCATCGGAATACTATGAGTCTGCGTTACAGCTGTTAACGGATATTGAAACTCAGCTAATGGACCGTGAAGCCGATGTTGCGACAAAAGAGAAGACCGAAAAGTTCACCAAGCAGTGGGAAGAAACGGTTAGTTTGTCAGATAAAAAGAAGGAAGAAAGCTACGATGCTCAAGTTAAGTCTTTGTATTTAGGGGATAATATTACAGATTCGTTGGTCTCTTATATCAATAGCTTGTTCCAGTCATATATTTTTATTGAAGGAAAAGTAAAAAATACACGGATCGCCAATCACCTTCGATATAGCCTATCAACTACGTCATCTGGGGATATTTTGCTAACGATAAAAGACGTGAAGGTAGGCAAGAATAAAGGGGCAACGTCAATCAATGTTGATCGCTTAATCGCGTTTGGCGTTAACCCAGCGGTACAGTATAGGTGCAGCAAGGCCACTGATAGTTGTACGATAATACACCCTGCCGATGGGACAGATTGGGTCCGTTTGGCAAAGGATGATGCTGGCGCGAAAGAGTTAGCTAAGGCATTTGGGAGACTTATTAAATCGATTCAACGGGGTTGAGTCAGTGATTGGAGCAAGCTGATACCTGTAGGGTAGCTTAGCTGGCATGCGCCACAATGATGCTTTGTTCTAGGTTGTCTATTTTTTCTTCGATTCTCTTTATTTGTTGATTGATATCAAGAATCCTCCCCATATCCTTTATGGGGACTGAGATTAACTCTTTCCTTAATTTCGTAAGTCTCTTTCTAGACGCTCCAAGGATGTCCAGGTTTTTGACGATGTCGTTGTCGCTATCGAACACGTAGTGAGCTTGTTCGAGTAGCTGTTGGTCGGGTTGTCGGCCTTCGCTACGTCCTAGATAAACCCCATCCTGTGAGTAATAGAGGAATTCTTTCGATTCTTCTTTTTCTTCGTTTAATAGGTTGATTTGCATTGGGGTATATCTCTTTGCAGGGTGGTGTTTTGATACTGCCTCTATTTGGAATAGCGCTTGATGATTCAGACTGCAAGCGGAAATAACCTGCAGAGCTGCCCAGGGAAGGTATATCCAGCAAAAACAATGGCTTACTCGTTAGTTAAAGTTTGGCTAAAAAATCATGCTGATATAACGGGCGTAAAAAAGGCCAGCAAATGCTGGCCTTTTTGTTTTTGAACGGACCGTGTATTGAGTTTGTCTAGAACGCAGCTTCCCAGCGACCACCATAGGAAATTGTGCTTAGCTCGGTGTCGTCATAGGCAAGGATGCTATCGTAATCGATATAAGCGGATAGTCCGTGACGGAAGGTGGCAGAAATGCCGGCACCAGCGTGGAACCAGCTGGTATCAAAATCTTCGGCTTCAACGGTGAACTCTGCGGCTGCTTCGGACAAAAACTGTCCACTGATGATGTCTCGGCTATCATCAAATTCCTTTTTCCACTCTGCGCGTGCATAAGGAACAATAACCCCCCATCCGGTGCTAAAAGCGTAGGATACTCGGCCGCCCATTGTGAGTACTTTTGAGTTAATATCTTGATCATCAAAACTAACTCCTAGGCCGCCGCCGTTAGTCTCGCTGTAGCTATCAATTGTGCCCGTTGTGTAATCAAAGCTTGAGTATGGCCCGTATGCCAAGGCGCCGTCATTGAAGTCATAGCTGCCAGCAATGCTGAGGAAGGCTTGTTGGGTATCGGTTTTGCCTTCTGCGATGACACTGGCGAAGGCTATTTCACGGGTGGTTTCAATTTCACCTAATGATGCTCCTAATACCAAATCTACGTTAAAGGCGTCTTTATACCAGGTGCCGTAGAGTATGATATTGTTCATGTCGTTATCCATGCCATCGTTGTTATCGTCAAATTCCAACGAGCTATTGCTAACGCCGTAGGCAATGCCTGCGATTAGATTGCTATTGATGCGGTAATCTGCCCCAAAGGTTACTGAGTTTGCTTCATTGTCATATCCTCGTTCTAGGTCGCTAGCATCTCTTTTGCCGTCGGTTAGCGAGCCATTAATAAAGAATCCCAATTTACTTACGGAGGCCGGCTCATCAGCACCTGCAGAACCACCGAAGCTTTCTACCATAGCTTGGAGCCATTTGCCTGAAAATGGTTGGCCATCGATGGATAAGGTTAAACCATTGACGCTGTTGCCACCGTTGCCGGAACGAAGCTGGCCAATGCGGCGGGAAACATTGCCAGCCTGGGCTTTGGCCAGTTGTTTGGTTACGGTGTTTTGCGCCGCCACTTCCTGCGGGTTGATCTCGTCTAGGGCGGTAGCTTGCTCGTCTTCAGGGAGCTCACCGTAAGCTGTGCAGTGAGCATCTTCGCTATTTTCACCTAAACAGATGTCGTTAATAAACGCCGAGCCAGCCTTGTTTCTATCTCGAGGGGTAGTTTGAGTGATGCCATCAGTATCCCCGTCAGTGCCTGGATCGGGAATGGGAGGGGTGCTAATGTCGGTAATAGTAAAGACGATATCCCCCGTTATAGGCGGTGATGTACATTCCAGGCCGCTCTCGGTCACTTCGGCAGGACAAGCTTCGTAGGGAATTCTTAATTCGTTATCGTCAATAGAGAATACGGTTGGGGAGTAGCTGATGGTCGCTCCACTGATGGTATAAGTTTCATTTGAGGGGTCTCGTCGAGCCAAACTCTGTTGGCCAGAAAAAGGTACGGTGCATTCGTTATCGATGCAGACTATAAGCTGTTCATTGGGGGTCAGTACGACGCCCAAATCACTGGCAGAGATAGTACGTGGAATGGTTTGGTTTAGGGGGGCTTCAAATGCTATGTCAATCGCGAAGGCGGATGCCGAGAATGTTGTGCAGTAGATGCAGGCTAGTGAGGAAAGAGCCAACTTGGTGGTGTTTTTTATCGAGGCAAACATAACATGAATGTCCAGGTTAAATGACTATCGTAGGTAGGGGGGTAGTGAAGCAGGAGCTTCCCATAAGATACATATTGTATTTATTTATCTCGCTTGATGAAAGCTTTCTTTGTGTGACATATTTACGAAATGCATTTTCCAAGGACCATAAAAAAACCGCCAGGGTGTCGGCGGTTTTTTTATGGTCCTGTTATCGCTTGTTGCTAGACGAAGGTTCGAATGGCGATGCGCAGATAGTGATCTGCCAATAGAAAACCAAATAGCGCAGTAAGATAAAAAATCGAATAAGCAAAGGTTTTCATTGCATGGTCATCGCCTTCGCTGCGGTATAATTTAAAAGCATGATAAATAAAACCGATACCGAGGGAGACCGCTCCAGCCAAATAAACCAATCCAGACATATCAATTACGAATGGAATAAGCGTGACCGCTAATAACATGAAGGTGTAAAGCAGCACCTGCATCTTGGTGAAAGGGATGCCGTGGGTGACGGGTAGCATAGGCACATCAACTTTAGCGTATTCATCTCTACGACGAATGGCCAAAGCCCAGAAATGGGGCGGTGTCCATATGAAAATAATCAAAAAGAGTAGTAATGCTTCAGTATTGACTTCACCGGTGATTGCTGTCCATCCAAGAATGGGCGGAGCGGCGCCGGCAGCGCCTCCCCAAACTATGTTGTGAGGCGTTGAACGCTTAAGGAACATGGTGTAAACCACCGCGTAACCAATCACACAAATGAACGTTAGAATTGCAGTAAGCATATTGGTTGTGGTGACCAGGATGGCCATTGATATTACCGTTAAGGATAGCGCGAACAATAATGCAGATTGTGATGATAGGCCGCCAGTAACGAGTGGGCGACCTTGAGTACGTTCCATCTCAGCATCAATTTTTTGGTCAACCCAATGGTTAACTGCTGCGCCTGAAGCGGCAGCCAGTCCGATCCCCACAGAGGCAAAAAATAATGTATGCAACGGTACCATGCCAGGAGTTGAAAGCAGCATTCCAACGATGGCAGTAAAGACAATAAGTAGAACGACTTTGGGTTTGCAAAGTTCTAGATACTGGCGCCAAACGGCGATGGTTTCAGGGGTGGCTGTCATTTCTGTCATAGTGCTATCTCTTTTATTCAAAATGTTGGCGTGCAGTGGCTCAAAATGCTTCTATTCGTTTTACGACGGTTGGGCACTCGTTGAGTAGTCGTTCGTGTTAATTAGCGCATCTGCGACGCTTTTTTTGTTGCTTCTGATTTTACTATTAATGGTGATCAGTGTTAGCAATAACAGTGCCGCGCCGCCATTATGCGCAACTGCAATGGGTATAGGTAACACTAATATTATGTTGAGTACCCCAAGAGTGATTTGTAGGCCCAATACCCCTAAGAGCAAAATACCAAAACGCCTGCCTGCAGCTGATCCTAATAACAATAATTTAATCCCAAGACCGCCAACAACAATGAATGTAATGATCGCCCCGAGACGATGCGTTAGGTGTACTGCGGTACCTGCTTCTCTAGATAGTGCCCCACCTTCGTAATTAACCCCAACCTCTCGCCATAGGGTAAAACCTTCTTTGAAATCTGTTGGGGGTAACCATTCGCCTTGGCATGTGGGTAAATCCCAGCAATGCAGAGCGACATAATTGGTGCTGGTCCAGCCCCCCAGGGCTATTTGGCAATAGACAACCACTAACCCTAATAGTGCCCAGCGTTTAACTGTTGGGGTGGTAACCAGTGACTTTCCATTGTTGATTGCGCTTTTGTTAAGGTGGTTGAGGCCTGTCCACCAGAGGAGGGCGAGTGTCAGCATGCCGCCTAATAAATGCAATGTCACGATGGCGGGTTTAAGTAGCATGGTGACGGTCCACATGCCAAGGGCGCCTTGAAAACCAACAAGAAGTACAAGAAATAAAGGTAGCTTCAGTTGTTGGCCGGGAGTTTTGCGTTGTTTCCATGCGATTGCCGCAAGCGCCAGGATTAATAACCCAAGTGCGCTGGCAAAATACCGGTGAATCATTTCTTTCCAGGCTTTGGGAGATTCCACCGGACGTTCTGGGAATGCTTGGTTTGCTACTTCAATGTCGGCAGCGGCCGTTGGAGCGAGGAATTTTCCGTAACATCCAGGCCAATCAGGGCAGCCTAAGCCTGCATCAGATAATCTTACATAGGCCCCAAGCACAACAACAAACAGTGCAAGTAAGGCCGCTATAAATGAAATTCTTAAAAATGCTTTATTCATAAGTATTAATTTTTTCGCTATGCTATGTGGACATTGCTATTTGGACATTTTATATCGGGTTGATTGACGTTGTGGCCCGCGCCTAAAGCAAGTCAAAGGTTAATAACATTGCAAAAAGTATGATTATTATATTGTTGTAACCATTGCAAGGGTTATTCTCTGCGCTTGTTGATCGTGTTGTCGCTCGAATTGGATGCAGGTCTATTTTTATGTGTAAACCTGGGTGCGCTATTAGAACAAATTATGCGAAAACAAACCACTAAATTGCATAACCTATGTGCATGTTGGGTTTGGCCCTGGAATTGCCAATAATGTTGTCTGCCCCCGGATTAAGCCATCGCCTAGGCTCGTGGCGCATCCCTGTATTGGCAGTCACTGCGGTAACTGTCTGTTTTATCGTGATGTTTTAAGTTTATGTGGGCCCTCAGGGGGAAATTGTCAGATATTAGGCTGTCCATATTGCCCGCTATTTCAGCGGTAGGTCTCGGTAATGGTCGGTGGCTCGTATGTGTTAAATTTTGTTTCAGTTGTATAACCTATAGGGGGGTGGGGTCAGTGGAGGGCTGTGAGCTGCCACCAGTGATGCTATTCGGTGCGGTGGGTGTCCATTATGGTGTAGGACAGTGTAATGGTATCTATATCCTCAGGTAGCTCCGGGTCAATTACAAATAACAGCCCCATGTCCTTTGCTTCGCCTGCTTGCAATACTTGGGTGTCAAAGCAAAAGCACTCGATTTTTTTCAAATATTTGGTGGCCTGCCAAGGGGTGATGGCTGGAATTGATTGTGTTACAACACTTTTGTCAGAATGGTTTTTTACGTAATAACTAATTCTTGTTCTTTCGCCAGGTTTTACCACGATAGAGCGAACACTGGGTCTAAACTCCCATGCTACGTTACCTCTAATGGTTGCATTAAATTGTACCGTAATGTCTCGTGGTGGTGATTGTTGGGCCTGGTCGGGGGTATTTTCAGCTGTTATCTCCGGTGCTAACACTGCCCCGCTGATTGTGGGCGAACGATTGGTGTCTGTGGCAGCATAGGTAAATCGCGATAATGGTGGTGCCGCAAAGGCTAGGCCAAATACCAGTAAGCTCGTTAGGATTAGTGTGCGTATGCTACTATTTTTGCTAAGTTGTTGTTTTTCTGATGTTAATGCAGGGCTTTTATTTGAATTGGATATCATTGCTTTCTCATCTACGCTCGAGCGGTGTTTGGTGTTGCGGGTTTAGGGTTTTTCTCTTATTGAACTAATCTGATTCAGACTGCGTAATAGTTGCTCGGTCATGTCCAGTTTGCTTTCAGGCAGCGATCAGATTTATTCGGGCTGATTATTTACTTTTGAGGGTGTCTTATGCAAGGGTAAAGTTGTTAAGTTTTTGAGAGTGTCCTTGTGCGTGGTTGCTATGGCCGGCTAATTGAATTAGCTATCTTGGGTTTGTGGCCTTTGGTTGTTTTTGCATGGGTTATTTAGGTTTATACTGCTCACTTTGTCATTGTTAGTTGTGGGATGAATGATTTGCCCTGCGCTAGCATGATTTAGCTGTTCTAAAGGTTGTAAGGTAGATATGAGCGATATGCAGATTTTCCGTGTGATTTTTTTAAATCAGGATGAAGTGTTTGAAATCTATGCGCGTCAAATTTTTCAGAGTGAGATGTATGGCTTTATTGAAGTGGAGGAGTTTTTGTTTGGTGAGCGGGCGCAGGTTGTAGTTGACCCTTCAGAGGAGCGTTTAAAGGCGCTGTTCAGTGGCGTTAAGCGCACTTATATTCCAATGCATTCAATTATCCGCATCGATGAGGTAGAAAAGGAGGGTGTTGGTAAGGTGACTGACGCAAAGGGCGATAATGTTGCGCCATTTCCTGGGTTTAATTTTGATTCTGGCAGAAAACCAAGCAAAAATTGATCAAAAAATAGCCTGCAAAGCCCGTTCGTCATGGGTTTTGTGTCGTTTGACCATTTTTTTTCGGTTTTAACTTGATCAATTATGGTTCAGGGGCAACAATGTTAGTATTGATTATTGTTGACTATTGGAACTTGATATGCACGATTCGTGTCTATTTGGTTTAAAACGGATGTTTCATCATGGATAAAAAATTGCCCATTGCTTCCCAGTATAGTTTGGATAAACTAGAAACCTTGGTGCAGAAGGATATTGCGCGAATTGAGCATCAGCTTGAATGTATGGATCGAGTGGACGTTGATCATGTTCGAGAGTCAACGATTGAGACTTATCGTACGATGATAGAGGCTCGCCAGACGTTATTGGCTCAGATTAGAGAGCAGTCCCTACAATTTGGAGCGCGGGCGGTTGGTTAGCCGTTAAAGGTTTAATATGAAAGGGCTCCCTAGGGAGCCCTTTTTGTTTTTGCCGCCATTTTTTTCGATTGTGAGTGGGGCTTGTGTGGGGGAGGGTTGCGGTTGTTTTTTACCGGTTATTAATGGCGTAACAAGGGGTTGATTAGGGTGGTTACTTTGGATATTTCGTCTTCGATATCTTTACCGTCATAGCAAACATTGGCCAGCTCAGACATAGATTCTTGCACTAACCCGATAAAGAAATCTTCCTGGTCGGGGGTAAGCTTAAGTGCATGCAGTTTAGTGCCCATGTCGAAGACGAGCCTATCCATAATGGAGACGTTGTCTCGTTGATGATTGATGAATTGTTTGCGTACCAGTTCCATGGTTGTAGTTAATCCATTTAGTACGGACTCGATTGCTTGTTTTCTTTCGATATCCATCAATCGTGCTTCAAAGCCTTCGATGATAACGGATAGTATATCGTTTAGGCGCTCTACCTTGGCTTCGTCGGCGGTGGGCATATTTTTGATCAGTATTGATACGTGATTGTCGTTGACCATCATGCGCTGGCCAAAAGCGTAAAGCCTGCCTTTCCCCTTAAGTACATCAAAAAGCTCAGTTTCCATGGGGCTGCAAAGGCGGTCGTTGGGGCGAAGTGATAGGGTTTCTGCTGGCGAGCGGATTTGTGCGCAGCCGTTTAAGCCTAATTGGTCCAGGGACTCAAAGACTTTGTTGCTTAGTTCGCTTAGGGTGTTACAAGTAAATGACGCTTTTAAAAACCCTAATACTTGACTGTATTGCGAGGCTTCCTTCATTGATTCAATGGCGGAGGAGCGGGCAAGTTCTTCTTTGGATGCTAGGTTTTTTTTGGTTTGTTGGTAGCGTGTGGTAGCAGCGATTTTGTTTTTGAGTTCAATGGGTTGGAAGGGTTTGGGGATGTAGTCGTCAGCCCCAGCTTGGTAGCCTTTGATGCGTTCTTCTGTTGAGTCCATGCCGGAAACAAAAATTATTGCAGCTTGATCATTGGGGTCTTGCGCTTTAATTGCGCTGCATACTTCGTAGCCGTCGATGTCGGGCATGCTGATATCGAGTAACACAAGGTCGGGCGAGAATTTCTCGAACAGCTGGACTGCCTCGATACCACTGTGGGTCGACAGTACGTCGTATTCATCTTTTAGAATGTGACTGATAAGTTGGGTGTGGCCGCGATCATCGTCCACCACGAGGACTTTTATATTGCCCATATGCATGGCTTCCTGTTTATTTATCATACAAGCTTAGGCCATGATGTGTTTTTTTGTAAAGGGGTGTGGGGGGGAGGAGGTGAAATAATTCGTGAGGATGTTGAGATACTTGACAGGTATGGTAGCAAGGGCCGGAATCGAACCGGCGACCCCATGATTATGAATCATGTGCTCTAACCATCTGAGCTACCTTGCCAATATACAGTTGGTACTGCTTTTGAGGGCGCAAATTTTCGCAATCTTCGCCCTCAGTGTCAAGCTTTTACACGTTAAAGCGAAAATGAATTACATCGCCATCGGCAACAACATAGTCTTTACCTTCGAGTCGCCATTTGCCGGCTTCCTTGGCGCCTTGTTCACCGTTATATTGGGTGAAATCGTCATAAGAGGTTATTTCTGCGCGAATAAAACCTTTCTCAAAGTCGGTATGGATAACCCCTGCCGCTTGCGGGGCTGTTGCGCCCACCTTGACGGTCCAGGCGCGCACTTCCTGTACCCCTGCGGTAAAGTAGGTTTGAAGGCCGAGAAGTTGGTAGCCGGCACGAATGACTCGGTCCAAGCCGGGTTCTTCCATGCCTAGATCTTCCATGAACTCGTCGCGTTCATCATCGTCTAGCTCGGCAATCTCGGACTCGATTTTGGCGCAAATTGCCACAACTTGAGCGTTTTCTTTGGCAGCAAGCTCTTCGACCAAAGTCAGGTGAGGGTTGTTTTCAAATCCATCTTCCTCAACGTTGGCGATATACATGGTGGGTTTTAGGGTAAGCAGGTTGAGGAATTGAATCTCAAGTAGATCCTCTTTGGCAAGGTCGGCTGCGCGGGCGGGTTGGCCTTCGGTCAGCAGCGGGATGATCTTGTCTAAGATAGTTTTTCTCTTGATGGCGTCTTTGTCGCCGGATTTGGCTTGTTTGGCAGCTTTAAGATGAGCTTTTTCTACTGACTCTAGGTCGGCAAGCGCAAGTTCGATGTTAATGATTTCGATGTCGTCGAGAGGGCTTATTTTGCCGGCAACGTGAATGATATTTTCGTCGTCAAAACAGCGCACCACGTGAGCGATCGCATCGGTCTCGCGGATGTTGGCGAGGAATTGGTTACCAAGGCCTTCGCCTTTGGATGCGCCAGCCACTAGGCCGGCGATATCGACAAATTCCATGGTAGCGGGTACCACTCGTTCTGGTTTGACTATTTTGGCCAGGTTGTCTTGGCGGGCGTCGGGGATGCTAACGACGCCAGTGTTGGGTTCGATGGTGCAAAATGGAAAGTTAGCGGCGTCGATACCGGCTTTGGTGAGTGCATTAAATAGTGTCGATTTGCCGACGTTTGGAAGGCCAACGATGCCGCATTGAATACCCATTATTTGTGTCCTAAAAGTGTTTGTTGCTGTTTGGTGTTGCTTGCTACAGAGTGTGTTAGCTGGCTTTGAAGCTGTGTAGTTGATTCATTGCTTTGTTGGCGTCGCCAGTTACTAGTTCTGGTAGTACGCTAATGGCTTTATCGATGATGTCATCTATCAATTGTTGTTCTTTGGTTGGTGCTTTTCCTAGAACAAAGCCGGTAACTTTGTCGCTGCTGCCAGGGTGGCCGATGCCGATGCGCAAGCGAGCAAAGTTTTTGTTGTTGCCAAGCTGGGTGATGATATCGCGTAATCCATTGTGTCCACCGTGTCCGCCACCTTGTTTGAGTTTTCCTACGCCGGGGGGGAGATCTAGTTCGTCGTGAGCAACGAGGATTCTTTCAGGGGGGATCTTGAAGAATTTGGCAAGTGGTGCAACAGACTGACCACTTAAATTCATGAAGGTGGAGGGGATTAGGAGGCGAACGTCCTGGCCGTGGATTTGAATGCGGCCGGTGTACCCTTTGTATTTGGGGTCGTTCTTGAGTGTTTCGTTATACTTTCTGGCGATACTTTCAATAAACCAGGCGCCCGCATTATGTCGAGTGTTTTCATATTGTTGGCCTGGGTTTCCCAGGCCAACAATGAGATCGATCCCGTCTTTCAATGTGGGCGCCCTTTGGTTTTGTACTTCTGAAATGTTATTCTTCTGGTGCGTCAGTTTGTTCTTCGTCAGCAGCGTCTTCATCTTCCTTCTCGCCACGAGGTTGGATAACTGTTGCAACCGGGTGGTTGTGGTCATCGCCATGAGTAAGCTCGATAATCTCAACGCCAGCAGGAACTGCGATGTCTGAAAGGTGAAGGACGTCGCCTACATCAACCGCTGCCATGTCAACTTCTAGGTATTCTGGAAGATCTTTGGCGAGACAGATAACTTCAACATCAGTCATTAGGTGGTTGGCCTTGCCGCCATTATTCTTCACGCCAACACAGGTTTCTTCATTGAGGAAGTGAAGAGGTACTTTCATGTGAATCTTGTGTGTGGTGTCTATGCGTAAGAAGTCGGCGTGTAAGGCAAAGCCTTTAGCTGGGTGGCGTTGCAGGTCTTTCAGTACCACTTGCTCTTCTGTTCCGTCTACGATTAGTGTAAGTATACGAGAGTAAAAGGCTTCATTCTCGAGTGCTTTAGTCAGCTCGTTGGCACGTAAAGATACGGATGTGGGTTCTTTGTCTGTACCATAAAGAACCGCAGGAACCTTGCCTTCGAGACGACGTAGGCGGCGGCTCGAACCTTTCCCTAAGTCATTTCGTAGTTCGGCTTCTAGTGTGAATGCGTTTGACATTGTATGTCTCCAGTTTTGTGTGTTTAAAGGCTTTGCGACCAAGCCTTTGGTTTTCTTGGGTGCTTGTTAATCTTTTGGGGCAAACATAGCACTCAAAGATTCTTCGTTGTTGATCCGGCGCACGGCCTCTGCAAGCATTGGGGCAAGGCTTAGGGATCGAATTTTAGCGCAGTTAACGGCGTCGGCAGATAGTGGCACGGTATCGGTAACAATCAGCTCATCTAATTGTGAGTTGTTAATGTTGTCGATGGCTGTGCCGGATAATACCGGGTGTGTGCAGTAAGCGATAACTTTTTTTGCGCCGTTCTCTTTTAATGCGTTGGCTGCCTTGCAAAGTGTGCCGGCGGTATCAACCATGTCATCGACGAGGATGCAGGTTCTGCCGGCTACTTCACCGATGAGGTGCATTACCTGTGAGTCGTTGGCTTTTTGGCGGCGCTTGTCGATGATGGCAAGGTCGGCATCGTCGAGTTGTTTGGCTACCGCACGAGCGCGAACTACGCCGCCAACATCGGGTGATACGACGATCAGATTGTCGTAATTTTGACGAACGATGTCGTCTAGGATAACCGGGGAGCCATAAACGTTGTCCACAGGGATGTCAAAAAAGCCCTGTATTTGATCTGCATGAAGATCAACGGTAAGTAATCTGTCTACGCCAACGGTAGTAAGCATGTCGGCAACAACTTTGGCGGTAATAGGGACGCGTGCTGATCGTACTCGGCGATCTTGGCGAGCGTAGCCAAAGTAGGGGACTACTGCCGTGATGCGGCCTGCGGATGCGCGACGCAATGCGTCAGTCATTACCACAAGCTCCATTAAATTGTCGTTAGTTGGGGCGCAGGTGGATTGAATGATAAATACGTCGGCACCACGCACGTTTTCATTTATTTCTACAGCAATTTCGCCGTCACTAAAGGCGCCTATGTCTGCCTTTCCCCTTGGGGTATGGAGGTTTTCGATGATTTTTGCGGCTAACTCTGGGATTGCGTTACCACTAAATACGATCAAATTAGACACGTGGAGTACCTTTACTATGGCGGGGTTGGTTAATTTTGTGGTGCAAGATGGCTGGGCCGGCAGGATTCGAACTTGCGCATGA
>NVVG01000039.1 GCA_002402125.1 Moraxellaceae bacterium | reverse complement strand
GGTATGACAGACGATGATTTTAAAAAGCCTATTATTGCTGTGGTTAATTCTTTTACCCAATTTGTACCGGGTCATGTGCATCTTAAAGACATGGGGCAACTGGTGGCGCGTGAGATCGAAAAAGCCGGTGGTGTTGCCAAAGAATTTAATACTATCGCTATCGATGATGGTATTGCGATGGGCCATGACGGTATGCTGTATAGCTTGCCATCGCGCGACCTGATTGCCGACTCTGTAGAATACATGGCGAATGCCCATTGTGCCGATGCTTTGGTGTGTATTTCCAACTGCGACAAAATCACCCCCGGCATGTTAATGGCCTCGTTACGATTAAACATCCCGACCATCTTTGTCTCTGGTGGCCCAATGGAAGCGGGTAAAACCAAACTTTCCGGTAAGTTTATTAAGTTGGATTTGGTTGACGCCATGGTGGCGGCGGTTGATCCTTCGGTATCGGATGAACAGGCCGAAGAATACGAACGCAGTGCCTGCCCAACCTGTGGCTCTTGCTCTGGCATGTTCACGGCAAATTCGATGAACTGCCTTACCGAAGTCTTGGGTTTGTCGTTGCCGGGAAATGGCACCATGTTGGCAACTCACGCCGATCGACGGGGGTTATTTGAAACCGCCGGCAAACGCATCGTAGAGATTACCCGTGATTATTATGAAAACGATAATGACTCTGTGTTGCCGAGAAGCATTGCGTCATTTGAAGCCTTCGAAAATGTGATAACGCTGGATATCGCCATGGGTGGGTCAACCAACACCATTTTGCATTTGATGGCGGCGGCTCAAGAAGCTGGGGTTGATTTTGGCATGGACGATATTGATCGTATGTCCAGAAAGGTGCCGCAATTGTGTAAGGTTGCACCGAATACGCCAGAATACCATGTAGAAGATGTACATCGAGCCGGTGGCATCATGGCCATTCTGGGTGAGTTAGATCGTGCCGGATTATTACATACCGATACCTCTACGGTTCACACAGCAACATTAAAAGATGCCATCAATAAATGGGACATTAAAATTAACGATGATCCTGAATTGCATACCTTTTTTAAAGCTGGACCCGCCGGTATACCCACCCAAACCGCCTTTAGCCAAGATTGCCGTTGGGATACCCTCGATGCAGATCGGGAGAATGGCTGTATTCGCTCCATAGAGCATGCTTACTCGCAAGAGGGTGGTTTGGCGATACTTACCGGTAATATTGCGGAAAAGGGCTGCGTGGTTAAAACCGCCGGCGTTGATGAAAACATTCTTGTTTTCGAAGGCAAAGTACGTATTTTCGAAAGCCAAGATTCAGCGGTTACCGGTATTTTGGCAGATGAAGTCGTTGCTGGGGACATCGTAGTGATTCGTTACGAAGGTCCTAAAGGCGGCCCTGGCATGCAAGAGATGCTGTATCCAACCAGCTATTTAAAATCAAAAGGTTTGGGTAAGGCCTGTGCGTTACTTACCGATGGCCGATTCTCTGGAGGTACCTCGGGGCTTTCTATTGGGCACGTGTCTCCGGAAGCTGCGTCAGGTGGTGCAATTGCACTAGTAGAAGAAGGTGATGTCATTAAAATTGATATCCCCAATCGAACCATTAATGTGTTGCTATCGGATGAGGTATTGACCCAGCGGCGCGCCGCAATGGATGCTAAAGGGCGCGATGGCTGGAAGCCACGGGAAGATAGGCCTCGTAAAGTCAGTGCGGCATTAAAAGCTTATGCTGCGATGGTAACCAGTGCGGACCAAGGAGCAGTTAGGGATGTTTCATTGTTTGATAAATAAGCTTGATTAGTTGCTGGCATAAAAAAACGGTTACCTGTTGGTAGCCGTTTTTTTATGGGAAGCATTACCCTCATTCGTCAAAAAAGTAAGTTTCTCATAAAAACGCAAAACGTAGACGTTGTAAGAAGAGTCAGTAATCTTCAATGGGAATCCGTAATTGATACTACTGAGAGAATGGCCAGCGAAGATCCCGAGAAGCGCGACCATGCTAATCATTGGTGGTAGGTATATAGAAAGTGATGAGCATGAACGTCATGCCTTAGGCAAGGGGGCGCTATAAAGGAACTCTTTTAATTTCATTGACTTATAGCAACCCCCTGGACTGTTGACCCGCTTATGCAGCACAACCCAACACTGGCCAAGTCGGGTCATGTTATTCTCCTGGTGGAATTTCAGGAGAGCTTAGTTATGTTTACCGGGATTGAGTTGATGTAGTTGTTTTGGTGCTTAAGTACACACTATTTGTCTTATCAGCTAAAATGAGAGTTCATCACAGCATGGGGCGAAACATGAAAAATATACTGTTCATCACCGCAGATCAATGGCGAGCCGATTGTTTGTCCTTGATGAATCACCCCTGCATCAAAACCCCTCATCTGGACAAGCTTGCAGAAGATGGTGTGCTCTTTAAGAATCACTACGCTCAAGCGGCTCCGTGTGGCCCCGCAAGAGCCAGTCTTTATACAGGCATGTATTTACAGAATCACCGAATTGTTCAAAACGGAACCCCTTTAGATGCCAGGTATACAAACATCGCTTTAGAAGCCCGAAAAGCCGGTTACGATCCACTGCTGTTTGGTTATACCGATATGAGTCCCGACCCTCGAACCCGTGCCCCCGGGGATCCCGATTTAAGGCGGGATGAAGGCGTTTTACCGGGGATGACGCCAGCGGTTATACTCAATAGGGAGGCGATCCCCTGGCTTATCTATCTTAAGGGAAAAGGTTATGAAACTCCGCTGGGCCCCTGGGAAGTCCATCAGCCGGTTACAAACTTTGCGGATGCCAAAAATCGAGGCCCATCTTTCGCTCCGTCCCGCTATAAGGCCGAGGACAGTATCACTGCATTTCTGACCGATGAAGTCCTCAAATACCTTTCCATTAAACAGGATAATCCCTGGTTTATTCATTTGTCCTATCTACGCCCACACCCACCGTTCATCGCCCCCGAACCTTATCACAACATGTATAGTCTCCAAGATATTCCTCCGACAGTGAAAGCCCAAACTGCTGAGATCGAAGGTCAGCAACATCCATGGCTATCACGTTATATTAATAATCAGACACAGCAACTCTGGTATGGCCACGATGCCAGCACCAATGTCACACTGGATGGTGCCGAGGTGGATCAAATCCGCGCGACCTACTATGGCTTGGTTTCTGAAGTCGATCACCAGATAGGTCGTCTAATCAATTTTCTCAAGGAAAATAATCTGTATGACAAGACCCTGATTGTTTTTACCACCGACCATGGCGAGCAGTTAGGTGATCATTGGCTGTTTGGTAAGTCCGGTTATTTTGATCAATCCTTTCACATCCCGCTGATTATTCGCGACCCCGAAAACGATGCAAAAGCAGGACAGAAAATTGAGGATTTTACCGAATCGATTGATGTGTTCCCAACTATTTTAGATTGGATAGGCCAGGAGGCGCCTTCGCAATGTGATGGCTGGTCGCTGCTCTCTTTTTGCAAGGGGCAGAAACCCAGTGTCATCAAAAATGAAGTTCATTGGGGCTATGATTTTCGTGATACGGAAGGTCGAGATGTGCAAAAAGGCTTGGGCCTTAGAATTGATCAATGCACGTTAAATGTGATACGCGATAAAAAATTTAAATATGTTCACTTTACGGCGTTACCTCCGCTGTTATTTGACCTTGAGAAAGATCCGGGTGAATTGGTTAATTGTGCCGATGACCCTGCCTATATTTCAGTGGTAACAAAATATGCTCAAATGTTGCTGTCTTGGCGAATGCGGCACGACTGTAGAATACTATCGAATACCTGGATAGGCCCAAAAGGGCCGTTAGAAAAGAAAGACCCTAAACCCTCACACAGATGATAAGAGTAATTCTGTGCTGAAACAAATATTGTAGGAGAGAATTAGCAGGCCAGTAGAACGTTGGTAACGTGCTCTGAATTAGTCCTGGTTGTTGGACTTTTTCTGCCAATTACTATACTTCGAATGTACACCTATTGTGAGAGTCGAAGAATATACTTCCAGAAGGGGGCTCTAGGGACATATCTGTATTGGTGTATCAAACGCAGGTTAAAATAGTGAATCAAGCCTTATTACAGGAGGCTGTTGCTTATAGTGGTTGGCTTGTTTTGGCCGTGTGCTTAGTTATCTTGTCACTTGTTTTTGCTTTTGTAGCTGCGTTAATGCTGTAGCGGTTCTTTACCCCCGTTCACTATTAACCTGTATCCGATACTCATTCGGCGACATCTCAGCCCAATTTTTAAACGCCTTGGTAAAGTTGCTAGCGTCACTGTAGCCCAATGCATTGGCAATTTGTTCTACGGTGTTTTTAGTGTTTTCTAGTAAACCAATCGCTCGGGTAAAACGTTCGGAATCTTTTATTTTCTGATAACTTGTATTGGCATCATGCAGTTTGCGCTTAAGAGTTCTTGGCGACATATTCATTTCATCGGCAATTAAATCAATCGTTGGCGTTTTGTTCACATGGTTGCGAAAAAGGGTGCGGACCTTAGTGGTGATATCGGTGTCTATGCTGAGCTGCACCAACTCAATCTCACACTCTTTCTTTGCCTCATCAAACAAGGAGGGATTGGCAGAAGCGAGGGGTTCTTGCAAATAGTCGAGAGGGCAGCGAAGTACATTTTTATCTTGGTTGAATTTGATGGTTAGCCCTGGAGATAAAATGTCCTCAGGTATCTCGCAGGGAGCATCGAAGGTTAATAAGATTTCAGTGTCTACATGTTGCTGCGTTTTCCCCGCCAGCCAGCGGGAAATGGTCTCAATGCTGATAAATGTGGATAAGGTGTTAAATAGCCCTACCTCAGCTGACAACGGTTGGTTAATCGCTTGCACGCTCAAACAGGCGGAGTCGCCAATGACCTCGAAGACTAACTCATCACCACCGCCTGAGCGGGTTTGAATAAATGTTTTGAGTACACTTGCAGCATCCAGCAGCGATTGGCTGCTCTGAATCGCGAAACCTAATACGCCATGGCGGGATATAGTCAGGCGTTTGCCGTATTTAATCGCTAGTAAGGGGTCGTCTAACCCGTTTATCACGTTAAGAATAACTTGCTGCATTGATCCATGGCGGATGCGCACATTAGAGTTTATCAGTGCATTCAACGGGATAGACGAATCTTTCAGCACCTGTTGGGGGGTCATGCCACATTCTGAGGCAAATTCGCTAATTGCCACCAGATAATCGACAGAAATGGCGAAGTCACCCTCACCTAAGGTTTTAAAATGATCAGACATGGCCTCAATTCACCATAAACTCGACACAAAAGAACATTATATATACTTTAATTACAGGTGATAGTAGAAAACAGATCTTATATTAACGCAAGTGGGTCTTAATATTACTGTAAAAAGGAAATAAAGATGACAGCAATGCAGCCGATTGTCGATATGCCAGAAATAAAGCCACGTAAGATGAAATTTCCATTCAGTGATGTAACTGAACAGTATTTCTATGACGATAATGCGCTAGTGTCTAGTTTTATGGCAGCCTTGTCCGCGGTCTTCCCTCCTGGAGAGATGGGCTTTATTGAATCCGTTCGCTACTATCGTGATGAGATCACTGATCCTGAATTACAAGAGCGTATTGGAGGTTTTATTGGCCAAGAAGGCCATCATAGCCATCAACATAAGAAAATCAATGCGGTGTTAGAAGACGTTGGTTGGTTGGTTAGTCGGATTGAGGCCGACATTTCAAAGAAAATTAATTATGACAAAAAACGCTTAGGTCCGAAAAACTTTCTCGCCGCAACGGTGGGCATGGAACATATTACCGCCGTAATGGCAGAGTATATGCTGACCAACCCCCATTGCTTGGCACCATTGCCACAGTCGATAAGAGACCTTTTGAACTGGCATGCCATAGAAGAAATCGAGCATAAGTCGGTTGCTTTTGATGTCTATCAAGAAGCGGTGGGAGAGCGAGGCCGTCTACGGATCGTTTTTGCACTGCAAACGGTTGTATTTGCGGCACAAATGACGGCATATCAGGTGAAATTATTACGCTGGGCGAAAAGAACCCCCAATTTTCGTGATGTCGTTGGTGCGGGTAAATTCTTTTTTGCCAAAAAAGGTCTTATTCGAGGTATGGCAAAGAATTATTTGGATTTCTATCGTGATGATTTTCATCCTTGGGATCAAGACAATCGGGCGTTGATCGATGAGTGGAAACGAACCAGTGGATATGTTGAGTAAGCGGGTGTCGTGAAATGGCGGTGAATCGGTGTAGTGTCGACATCGGTGGTATAATTCTGAATGTCGAATCAGTACATGATGAATGAAATGATTAGAAGTGCCTGATTAAATGGTGGAACATATTAGATGGACATAAGAACAGGATATGCCGATTCAAACGGTATTTCGATGTATTACGAAGATATGGGTGAGCTGGATAATCCCGTGATCTTTCTTGTCTGTGGCATGTCGGTGCAGCTAATTCATTGGCCTAATGAATTTTGTCGGTTGCTGGTTAAAGAGGGCTATCGTGTTATTCGGTTTGATAATCGTGAGGCTGGTTTAACGTCGCGCAGTGATGTAAAGGCAATGCCCCCTGTAGTGAAAAGTTTTATTCGTTATAACTTAGGGAAAAAAGTTCACGCCGAATATGATTTAGATACCCTAGTAACAGATGCCGTTGGTTTGCTGGATGCATTATCTATAAAGAAAGCCCATTGGGTTGGTTTCTCCATGGGCGGCATGATTTGCCAGCTGGCCGCAGCAAAACATCAGCAGCGATTTTTAAGCCTGACTTCAATCATGTCAACCACCAACGAAAGGAAGCTGCCAGGCCCGCGCCTGGGCGTGTTGCTGGCATTAATTAAACCCCCCAAGAACAGGACCGAGAAGGCTATTGTTGCTGTCACGGTTAACGTGCTAAATAAACTACAAAGCCCTAAGTATCGAGTTCATCAAGATGTGTTGGAAGCCCATACTATTAAGGCCAATGCACGCGCACGGCGGCCAATGGCGGCACCAATGCATCAGATGGCCATTCTTGCGACTGGCGGCTTTTCACATCGTCTGCATACTATTACTGCACCGACCTTAGTGATTCATGGCGACAGTGATCCGCTAGTTCGGGTTGAAGGTGGCCGACATAGTGCGAGATCCATTCCTGGTGCATCATTAAAAATCATCCCAGGCATGGGGCATGATTTCCCGCCAGGGCTAATAGGTGAGATCACGGGGTTAATTACAACCCATGTAGGAAAAGTAGAGACGGTTGCATAATCGTTAGCAGATTGAACCCACAAAAAAGCCGGCGCTAGCCGGCTTTTTTGTGGGTTCAATTAATTACCTGTTCAGGTACTTGGCAATGTATAAATCGAAAGTACCATTATTAACAATGCTGGAGGCGACAAAGATGTCCGCCCCTGAGAGCGTGATTGCGCCGGTGGTATTTGCCGCGGCGGCAGGCGGTTCGATGATTAATAGAGACTTTCCATTCGGGTCATATTTCTCCCCCTTGCCACTGCCATAGACATAGATGTTGTTGTCAGCGTCGGTGATAACTTGTCGAATAACATTGCCCTTGCTGGTATTGGACCATAGCGTATTGCCATTGCTGTTTAGCTTTGTGGTTTTTCGTCCCTGAGCGTTAGAGTTAATAACAATGATATTGCTTTGATTATCGAGCGCTACTAATGGCAAGCCAGGCATTGCGCCTGCGCTTGCGGCAGGGTCGTTAATGGTTTTTGTCCAAATTACTGAGCCGCTGTTAGATATCTTGATGACGCGTATTTTGTCTTCACTGGAAATTAAATGCGCGACAACTGCGCCGCCATCGTTGGTCAGCGCTAAGCTTGTGGAATGCGTAAGGCCTTCAGGATTATTTAGTTGCCACACTAAGATACCGTTAGCGTTGTGTTTGCTAGTAAAGGCATAACCGGCTGAGTATATATTGCCTTGATTATCCACTTCGATATCCCAAACGTTTGCGTCGCCGTGATTAATAGATAGCTGTTCATTGCCTTCCAAATCAAATACACGGGTTGCATCGCCGCCGGTGTAAATTAATCCGTTTGCCAGTTCTACATCCCTGGTTTTTTCTTTGTCGCTGATTACATTAGACCAGGCGAGTTCACCCAATGAATCAACTTTTAACAAGAAGGATCCATAGATGCTGATGGGGTTTTCAGGGCGATAAATGGTACCGACGACATAGGTGTTGCCATTAAAATCAATTACCGCGTCTGTCGTGGCTTCATCGCTACGGGCAGCGGGTTGTCCAAGATCAACATTGATTGCCCAAATTAGGTTGCCTTGTTTGTCATGTTTTGCGACTAGAGCATCTTGGGTACGGTCTGCACCAGTATTGATGGTTTGCCCTGTGGTAATGATGCCACCAAAACTATCGATATCAACGGTACGTTGCCACTCAATGCTATCTTCCTGGTGACTATAAAAAGCCTCCCACTCGGGAGCAACACTGCCGCCACAGCCGGTGAGTAAGGCAAAAGAGAAACAGGCGCCAAGGAGCGGTGTAAGACGCGTAGTACTAGATAGCTTGAACGATTTCACTGGGCAAACTCCTAAAAACTAGGGTAAAAAATAAAAGCAACTGTATTACTTAGATTTGCGAGTTTTGGGAAATATTTACCAGTATAGAATTTCAGGTTATAAGGAACAAGTTTCTTAGTGTGAAAATTTGTATTCCGTTGCTTGAGTAGTTGATAGTTCTGTGTGATATGGCTATAGGCCATATTTTATAAGGGGTATAGGCTGTTTATGGTTTCAGAGGAAAGTGTTTTTTCGATCAAATAATATACTTTTTATCATGCGATTCGAGGCTTAATCTTGGTGCGTTGTCCATAATGCGGATTATTTTTGTGTCCTAAGTCACAAAGGAAACTTGCACTAATCAACTGGTTACTTAGGTCTGTTCTGCCAAACTTCTTTACCAAGAAAGCCGATAAATTTACTGACTAAGAGGGATTCACCATGAGATGGTTTGCAATTAAGCGCGACGTAGAAATCAAAAATGTTTCACAGGTAACCGTTGCATCAATTCGCGAAAAACTACAAGGCTATCAGCCATCTCAGGGTCCATCTGAATTTTTGGGCCCCGTTGTTAGCCTGAGTGATACATTGTTTATCGAATCTAAAACAGAAGGTTTGAACTACTACAAGGTAGAGGTTGAAGAAGACCAACCTCTACCAAAAATGATACCTTTTACCGTTCATTAAACCGATAAACTATTAATGACATTGTTGTCTAATAAAATCAGTGTAGTGATTTTGTAAGGCAATAAATATCGGCCCCGGGCATTGTTTGATCGTTACGCCGTTGACTAAGCGCACCGGAACGAGTTCTGCACCGGTGCCACTTAGAAAGATTTCATCGGCTGCGATAAGCTCTGATTCCGAGATTGACCGTATGACCGTTGAAATGCCGGCTTGGTCGGCTAACCTTAATATCACGCTACGAGTAATACCGTTTAGAGCCCCATCACTACAGGGCGGGGTAATTAACTTTCCGGTGGTGTAGATAAAAATATTTTCCGCTACCGCTTCTGCTACGTTGCCATCATCATTTAATAAGATAGCCTCATTTACGCCGGCCCGATTGGCTTCTTGTTTTGCCAGTATATTGTTTAAGTAATTTAGACTTTTAATGGTTGGGTCTATGGCGGAAGGAGAGGTGCGCCGAGTTTTGGCAATAATAGTTGTGATACCTTTTTGAATAGCATCCGTTGGCATCATGCCTAATTCGGCCAAAATAATAAAAACATTAGCTGGACCGCAGCCAAGCGGGTTAAGTCCAAGAGCACCTTCTCCGCGAGTAACAACCAAACGTATATAACCCGCTGAAAATGTAGCATGCTGGCATAGGTTTTCTATAGATTGTGCCAGTTCATCCGTTGAATAAGGTAGGTCGAGGTCAATACCTTTGGCCGACAAACGTAATCGCTCTAGGTGTTCGTTAAGCAGCAAGGATTTATGTTGATAAAAACGAATGCCTTCAAAGATGCCGTCTCCATATAGCACACCATGGTCAAAGATAGATAGTTTGGCATCCGCTGGAAGGCAGCGTTTGCCGTTGATCCAACAAATTGTTTGTTCCTTGGGGGTGTTTCTGGGCATGATATTCACCTGTAGGTGTTATAGATGGGTTGTTTTTTTATGTTAGTAAAAGTAACCTATTCGACAGGATCAATACAGATGCAGAACTTTAAATTTGAATCGTTACAGATTGGCTTTATCATATCTGTGTTGGTTTTTTTAGGGTGAACTGTACCGGTTAAAATTGTGTTGGTTTATATTCTGTTGTTTATTCCTAAATGGTTAATGTGATGAAACGGTACGAACAGGTTGCTCAGACGCTAATACAAGAAATTGAGGGAGGGCTTTACCAGAATGGGGAGCGGTTGCCTGGGGTGCGGAAATTAGCGCGTCACTTTCAGATGAGTGTGTCGACTATTGTTGAGGCGTTAAAACTGGTCGAGGATCAAGGGATTATTGAAGTTGCAGAGCGCTCAGGGCATTTTGTTTCCCTGAAATGTCGAGATGATGAGAATAGTTCAAGCCTAGATACAGTTAATTTGCCAACTATGAGTAGAGTCAATTTGAAACCTTGCCCGGTCACGCAGTCCGAGTGGGTGATGAATCTGGTGCGAGCGACACTAGAACCTGATGTTGTTCAGTTGGGTGCGGCGGTGCCTCATGCGGACTATTTGGCGGTGAAGGGAATTAATAAAGCGCTAAAAGCGGTTTGTAATCAGTATAAGGATCACAGTGATCACTATGACTTTGCACCTGGTTATGAACCATTAAGAAGCCAAATTGCGCTAAGAATGGAGGCGTTACAGTGCCAGGTGCAATCTGCTGACGTAGTGATTACCAATGGTTGCCAAAATGCATTGATATTGGCGTTAAAAGCCGTGACGGATCCTGGCGATGTTGTTGCCATAGAGTCGCCGACATTTTATGGTTTATTGCATGTTATCGAATCGCTTGGGTTAAAAGCCATAGAAATACCCGCAGACCCTGTTAGTGGTATTAGTATACCAGCGTTATCATTGGCATTTGAGCAATGGAATGTGCGTGCATGTGTGTTGATTCCCAATTATGGCAATCCTCTAGGGCACTGTATGAGCAATGATGCTAAGCGCGCGTTAGTGATGTTAGCTAAAGAAAATAACGTACAACTGATAGAAGATGATATCTATGGTGACCTTGGTTTGGGCAATCAACGCGCGTTACCGTTGTTAGCGTTTGATAGAGAGGTAATCTATTGTTCGTCATTTTCGAAAACCCTATCTCCGGGCTTGAGAGTTGGATGGATTATTTCGGCTCGCCAGCAAGAGACCATTGAACACTTGCAATATGTAAACAGTCTGTCAGCCTCAACCCTGGCGCAACGAGTTGTGTATGAATATTTGCGTTATCAATCCTATGATCGGTATTTACGCGAGACTAGGAATAAATATAGACAGCAGCTTCGCCAGGTAAGGGCGTTGATTCAGACATCTTTTCCTAATGGTACTAAGGTGAGTGACCCTGCCGGTGGGTTTGTATTGTGGATCGAGTGTCCGCCCACGGTTGATACAACAGTACTCTATGAAATGGCGTTGGAAAAAAATATCAGTATTGCGCCAGGTCCGATGTTTTCCCCAAGAAAAAAGTATCGACGTTGTTTTAGAATTAATTGTGCACAACCGTGGAATGCGAAATTTCAGTGGGCGATTGTGACCTTAGGGGGGTTGGTGTCTCGGCAGCTTGAATGATAGAGGTTATGATTAAACATTGAGTTTATTTACCTTGCGGTTCCCTATAAGAAAGTCACAGACACATTAGTATGAATTGCCATTTCTTTGTTGTGCTGGGCATAACCTAGATAAATTATTTAATTCTTTTTCGTTATTAAGTTATTCCATTTTTGAAGAAAATATTAGTGTTACCGGTATCAGTTTTTAACGACTGGTATTACACTGTAAATAGGCTTTTCATTGATTGGGCAGGCGAATGGATATGATATCGGGCCATGAACAAGAAGGTGAAAATAGGCGTGCCATCTCTTGGCGCAGTTATCAAGTGGGTGAAGACTTACTGGACGCGCTGGGAATTTTGGATGCCGACCTTAACATAGTGCAACTCAGTCGCAGAGGCTGGGATCTTATTGGGCTTAGGCACAAGGAGGGTGAGCCGGTCTTTTTTTGTGAGGTTATTCATCCTGAGGATCGAGGCTATATTCAGGCATCGCTTGAGCACTGCATGTCTGGCAGTGGTTCGCTGGATATCGAGATCCGGTTAAATCAAATAAACGGTCAACAGAAGTGGGCTCACCTGCGTGCTGTACCGATGTCCGAAAGGCATTTGCTATTTGTTACTATTTACAATATCAGTTCATATAAGACTGAGATTAAGCAGTTAAGTCATTTTTTTACGATGTCACCGGATTTGTTTTGCGTAGTGGACTTTGAAGGTCGGTTTGTTCGTGTCAATAGCGCGTGGGAGAATTTGTTGGGTTGGCCGCTAAAAACGCTGATGGAAAATGGTTTTTCTTCATTTGTGCATCCTTTAGATAGGGAAAGAACGGAAGCGCAGTACTCAAATAACATTGCCGGGGCTGACACGGTTATTTTTGAAAATCGGTATAGAACCATTGACGGTACCTACAAATGGATCGAGTGGAGATCGGTGACGTTGGCAGAGGAGAAACTTATTTTTGCCAATGCACGGGATATTACTGCTAGGAAGGAGTTTGAGGTTAAGTTGCGTGAAATGGAGGTGGCACAAATCTCTGATCGTACAAAATCAATGTTTCTCTCTGCTATGAGTCATGAATTGCGTACCCCGCTAAATGGAATATTGGGGGCTGCAAATATTGCCTACGACGATGCTGAAAGCGATTCACAAAAAGAAATACTAAAAACGTTAAAAAATTCAGCAGAGTCGCTTGCCAAAATTGTTGAAGATATATTGGATTTTTCTAAAATAGATGCCGGTCAAATTGATTTAGATCTTCATCCATTCTCAATTCGGGGGTTGATGGTGGAAATTAAGCGGCTTAATTCTGTTGCAGCGAGGAAGAAGCATATTGAGCTAAAATTTGATGTTGCAGAACTGTTTCCAGATATATTAGAAAGTGATTCAAATAGACTTGGGCAAGTCTTGCGAAACCTAATAGATAATGCCATCAGGTTTACCGATGAGGGAATGGTGACTGTATCAGTTAAAGCTATTAAAAACTCAAGCGAAGTAAAAGTGGCTGCAGATCAAGGGGGCGGAATAAAAAGTGACTATTGTTGGTTGCGTTTTATTGTAAGTGATACTGGTTTAGGTATTGATGAAGATGAAGCAGATAAAATATTTAATGCATTTCATCAAGCACAAGAGTTTATGGATAGAAAGACTGGAGGTATGGGGATTGGACTTGCGGTATCGAAGCAACTTGTTGAGTTGATGGGGGGCACCATTAATTTAACGACAAGGCTGGGAGAGGGTAGTGCATTTACCGTGGATATACCTTTTAAAATCCCTAACCGCCGACCAATGAATGAACCACAGGAAACGCCCCAAGTATTACCAGCTAACCCTATGCATATACTGGTAGTAGAAGATAATATTATTAATCAAAAAGTGGTTGTTCGGTTTCTTACTAATCACGGCCATTCTGTCATTGTTGCTGATAATGGTCGTCTTGCAATTGAGGCTTTTGAGAAGGAGGTATATGATTTAATTCTTATGGATATACAAATGCCGGAGATGGACGGTATTACCGCTACACATCGAATAAGGGATATCGAGAAGGAGGGGAGAGTAAGAACCCCCGTTGTAGCTATGACCGCACATGCTGCGAAGAGCGATGAGAATGCCTGCTATGATGCGGGAATGGATGACTTTATCGTCAAACCATTTAAACCTGAAAAACTAAGACGTGTTCTTGCTAAGTTTTCTAATATGAATCACATGAGAGTTTTTAGTGAGAACTATCAGCATCCTCCTATTGCTTAATAACGTGAAAAGAGGAGTTTTCACCGGACATTTTCTCTGGCAATTCCTCAGGCATTAAGCAAAAACTTGGGCCGGCGGTTTCGAGGTTGTCTTATCCTTGGTGACAATCAAATACATCACTAGAAACAGCTTCGGAGACTAACGTTGTTGAGTTGGTATTTTTGTTGCAATGCCAAGTCACTTCTGTGGCAACTTTCTCTATAGTAACTTCCCCTCCGCCTATGGTGTCTAACTGGGAGGCGCTTACACTGACAGAGCCCATGTTTGCAAACGAAAGTAGGGCAAGGGTTAATAGGACTTCTATCATGACTGTCTTTTACTCCATGTTATGGGGTATTGCACGCTTGATTGAGAGTGCCTGAAGCCACTTTTTGGTGGTGATTCGACCTCTTTCTTTTTATAACTGAATGTTATACAGATCGCCCGGCTAATAATCAAATGCTTTTATATATAATGTAATTAGGCATTCTGGTAGCTGATATATATCAGCGGGTTATAAGGAGGCGTTAGTGACAATAAATCTAAGTCTATTAGGGAGGCTTGAGTCGTGCGAGTGGGGGCGATGGGTGGGCTTGCATTGAAGGGGTTGCTAACGACAGGAGGTCTCCTGTCGTTAGCAATAAGACAAATTTCTTCTACGTAACCATTTTAGAAGGCTAAAAAGCTTGGGAAGCTTTCGGTAACTATCTGCATGGCTTCGCGATAGAACCCGCCCCTCATGGCGTTTAGTAACTGATCGAATTCAGGTTCAGCGTTTGGATTGGCTGCCTCAACGTTAGTGTCAGCCTTGCCCGCGAGTAGGTCATCGTCGCCATTTAACGTGTTATCTTCATCCCGATCCAGAGCCACCCGTACGCCGCTACCAGGCGGTGAGCATAAATAAGTTAAGCTGTTGTCGGGTTTCACCGCTAAGGCACGAAGTTGCGTATCGCTAACAACGGTTCCACTTTGTGTATCGGGGTGGAACTGACCGTCATCCTTCATCAGCCAGCTTCGAACTTCACCATCAATAACGCCGTTAACCACAAGATCACACTTTACTTTGTGTGTCGCTTCCGTTTGTGTATGTGCTAGGGCTTGGTTGATCATCAAATCCAGTCGCGTGCCCATCGATGGGTTTTTGCTATTCAAGGTAACCTGCTGACCTATGATAGGTGCAAAACCAGTGGGAATGGTCATTAAGAAGTGAATTAGATTGTCGAGACGATCATCCGGTACGTGAAATACGTTGACGGAAAAAAATGTACGCAGTGTATCTACCACGCCGTCATGTGAATAACCGAAGCCTGCGACCTGATCCCCCATCTCTGCGTAGGTCGGTGTTTTATTGCGAAACTTCTGCCCGAACATACCGACTTTTTGATACACCACCCGCAGGTGGGCAACTTTCATATCTTGCGATGCTTCAGTTCCTTCAAAACTCATTTTTGTATTGGTACCAAAACGCTCAATCTCTGGATCCAGTTCATGACAGCCGCTGCAGGTTAACATGGCAACATTGCCAGCTTCGGGAGAGGCGAAGCCAGTAGTTTTTACGTTAAAGAATACATCACGACCGTTTTCTTCAGTTGGATTCAGGGAATCGTCTAAATTACGGATAGGGTTAGGCGGATAGCGTAATTGCAGGGCGAAATCGGCGAACGCATTTAGCTCGTCTTCAGTGGGTTCGCTGGCGCGCCCCAGCAARCCWGGGAAGGCTKCACGAAATTCTTTAAACGCKGTTTTCTCCARCGACTCRCCATTTTCYCGGGATGCGCCRGTTCGGTCACCACGCCAATGCATAGGSCCTTGAAATTCCATGCCRCGAAAGCTTTGAGTAATCATMGGGCCYTTMATTGGATGCAGTACTCGTAACGCRGCAAYRGYGTTTATACGATTGACGTAGGGGCGTGGATTGGACTTCCAGCTTGCATCKGGGTTGCCTAGGTTCCATGCKATGCCRTCATTATCACCRAACAAGTGACAGCTWCCACAGGACGCATCACCGCGACCGGAACTGTARCGAGCGTCATATAAGAACGGRCGACCATTGACGATAAAGTCGGGTTCWGGGTTGTACATGGTTATATGACTTTTTTCTGTTTTGGTATCGGTRTCAATAACGGAAATACCATTRTCAAAACGCGTTAGCACATASAGGCGATGACGTRTTTCATCTARCGCTARTCCGCTMGGGCCKCCACCTGAAACTTCTATATGRCTATCTTCWGAGGGAGTGAAGGTATTGTTCTCTAGCTCCGTYACGTCAAATACACCAAYTTTTGACGAACTGAAGGCGGCCACATAGAGRTTYTCTCCCTGGCTATCGATYTKCATTTGTAAGGGCATGGCTAAACTGTTGGCATTGTCTTGCGCCATRCCATCAGGCCGGTTGTCTTCTAAGTGMGTATTTAAGTTRCGTGGTGCTACGWTATTATCYTTTATTACCGTGATGCGRTTTTCAATAAAMCGRCCGCGTAATGTTTGGCTTTCGGCACGATAACCCTYKCCYTCAAAACGTAATTCRTTKCGGGCCTCTAAGTTAGACACATAAAGMGCSCCAGATTTTGGATTYACTGCAATRTTAAACAGTGAGGTTCCGACGCCGGCATGTCTGGTTTTAACTGCAGGTAATGCTGCGCTGGCATCGATTTCAAATACGTCATAATCCGGCAAGTCAAAATGGACAAACTCATCCCAACTTAAGCCGTTTAGATCACGCCAGTGCTCGCCATCGTATTTAACAATTAACCCAGTATTAGGTGCTAATGACCCTGTTGCATCGGTGTTAACGCCGGGTTTGTTGATGGTGGCGTTAGGTCCTTCGATACGATAGTTATGCGCCACAATGGCGGTTTGATTACCGGATTTAAAGATGCTTGCGTATACCGTTTTTCCGTCGGGACTTACCGCCAGGCCACGAGCGGGCATGCCGAATAGGCTGACGATGTTGAGTGGTGTTGCCTCGCCGACAACGCTGTCAACTGCATTGGCATCAAATACCCAGACGTCGGCGCGGCCAATGCCAGGAGTTAATGGTGCAAAGTCTACCGGTGAGTTCTGCCCTCTGTGAGCGCTAGTAATGAAGGCGCGCTGACCATTGGTACCGGCGAACACCACGTCTTGAGGTTCGTCGCCTACTTGTAAGGTACGCTTAACATAGGGATTGGTCGCGGTCAGATTCACAATGCTAACGTTATCTGACAGGGTGTTGACGATCCAGGCTTCGTTATCGTTACGTAATGCAATGGCTACTGGCTCAAGACCTACAGAGACACTGGTCAAATGTTGTGGGACATCGCCGGATACATCATAAATCTCCAATTTTCCATCGGGTGTATTAAGTGCATAGAGACGGGTGGCCGTGCTGTTTAATGCCAGCGGGCGTACCTGGCCACTTTCGAATGCCGCAAAAGATCCAGACACCTTGATATCAATAGTGCCCTCGGTGCTTCCGTCTACGCCGTCATTAACTTCAAAGCGGATCTTATCGTGCCCGGTGAAACCGTCGTTGGGCATGTAGGTAAGGTTAGGCGCGGTACCCTGTATCGTGCCGTGATAGGGGCCGTCGATAACAGTATACCCTAGGGTTTGTGCCGGTTTGCTGCGAAGATCTTTGTGCTCTGATGTCAGCGTAATCGGTACCGATTGATTTCGGAACGTCGTAACCGCATGGGAGTTCGCCTGAGGTACCAGAAAGGGCACGGTGAATGCTGCCCAGTCTATCAATTGAGCTATGGGAGGCAAAGACAACCAAAACTGTGCGCTGATCTGTGCTAGGTCACCGAGAAGATTCCCCGGTCCGCTGGAATCGGCAGCCGTTGCTGGGGGGCTAATAATTGCTAGGCTTATTCCTAAACTTAATACAGTAGACAATAGAGTGCGTTTTAACGTAAACCTGCTGTTCATTGGTTTAACTCCTAATAATTTTTCTATTGGGAAGAAACTCAAGATGTAACTTCATCTTTTTGAGTTGCGTTTCACGGATGATAATCACTGCTATTTAAATAAACGTTTCCGTTTTCAAGGAAGTTCTCTTTAAATAGCAGTGTTGTTTTAGGGGATTAGATTATTTGAATATTAAAATGGGAAGCTTGGGTAGTTGCCGCCGACTTTCTGTGCAGCTTCGCGAAAGAACCCGCCATTCCTTTGCAAGATGTCGGTTTCCGGCGCTGCGTTGGGGTTGGCTGCTGCTACACTGGTCTCAGCTTTACCTGCTAGAAGGTTATCGTCTCCATTGAGGATGCCATCTTCATCTCGGTCTAGTGCTACGCGTACACCACTGCCCGGGGTCGAGCAAAGATAGGTCAAGCTGTTGTTAGGTTTTAGTGCCAAGGCGCGAAGTTGGACATCGCTAAGGGCTGTCTCGCTCTGAGTGTCAGGCAGGAATTGGCCATCATTTTGCAGTAACCAACCACGAGCTTCGCCATCGATAACGCCGTTTACTACTAGATCGCATTTTGGCTTGTGAGGCCCACCCACTAGTGTGTGGGCCAATGCTTGGTTAATCATTAGGTCGAGTCGTGTATCCATGGACGGGTTGCTATTGTTCAGCGTAACCTGCTGACCAATGATTGGCGCAAAACCTGTGGGGAATGTCATAACGAAATTAATTATGTTATCCATGCGATCGTCTGGTACGTGGAATACTTTTGCGGATAAAAATGTACGCATTGTATCCTGGGCGCCGTCATGAGAAAAACCATAGCCGCTGACTTGATCTCCCATCTCGGCATAGGTCGGTGTTTGTTTACGGAGTTTTTGTCCGAACATACCCACTCTTTGATATACGCCACGAAGGTTTGCTATTTTCATGTCCTGAGACGTTTCTGTACCTTCAAAGCTCATCAGGGTGGAGGTGCCAAAACGTTCAATCTCGGGGTTTAATTCATGACAGCCTTCACAGGTTATCATCGCTATATTGCCGGTGTTTTCCGCTTCAAAACCCGTGGTTTTAAGATTCGTGAATACATCGCGACCATCCTCTTCGGAGAGGGTTAATGTATCATCTAGATTGCGGATAGGATTAGGTGGAAAACGTAACTGTAATACGAAATCAGTAAACGTATTTAATTCATCTTCGGTAGGTTCACTATCGCGCCCTAACAATCCTGGGAAGGCCTCACGGAATTCTTTAAAGGCAGTTTTTTCTAGCGACTCGCCATTAACCCGATGTTCGCCGGTACGATCGCCACGCCAGTGCATGGGTCCTTGAAACTCCATACCGCGAAAAGTCTGGGTAAGCATAGGGCCCTTCATTGGGTGTAATACGCGTAATGCCATCGCTGCAACAAAGCGATTCGCGTAGGGGCGTGGATTAGTTTTCCAGCTACCATCGGGATTGCCAAGATTCCATGCGATGCCATCATTATCGCCAAACAGGTGGCAACTACCACAGGAGCTATCGCCGCGTCCCGAGCTATACCGCGCATCATATAAAAAGGGCCGACCCTTAACGATATATTCGGGTTCGGGATTATACATCAGTACATGGCTTGCTTCGGTTTTAGTATTGGTATCAATGACTGAGATGCCGTTATCGAAGCGAGTGAGTACATAGAGTCGGTTACGTGTTTCATCCAGCGCTAATCCGCTGGGGCCGCCACCGGTAACTTCAATATGACTGCTAGCAGAAGGCGTAAAAGTATTATTTTCTAATTCAGTGACATCAAACACGCCAACTTTCGAAGAGCTATAGGCGGCCACATAGAGCGCCTCGCCTTTGGAATCGATTTTCATCTGCAAAGGCATAGCTAAACTGCGGGCGTTATCTTCTGCCATGCCACCGGGTCTATCATCTTGCAGATGGCTATTCAAATTAATCGGTGTTACCTGATTATCTTTAATCACCGTGATGCGGTTTTCTATGAATCGGCCACGTAAGGTTTGGCTTTCAGCGCGGTCGCCGCCGCCTTCAAAGCGTAATTCATTACGCGCTTCTTGGTTAGAGACATAGACGGCGCCAGTTTTAGGATTCACCGCCAGATTAAACAGTGACGTGCCTACATGAGCGTGCCGGGTTTTTACTGCAGGTAATGCTGCTGTGGCATCAATTTCAAACACGTCGTAATCGGGCAAGTCAAAATGTACGTAGTCATCCCATATCAAGCCATTTTGGTCGCGCCAATGTTCGCCGTCATATTTAGCAATTAATCCGGTGTTTGGTGCAATGGCACCTTTTGCGTCAGTTTTTACACCGGGTTTATTATTATACGTGGCATAGGGGCCTTCGGTTAAATAATTGTGCGCCACTATGGCGGTCTGATTACCGGATTTAAAGATGCCTGCGTAGACGGTTTTTCCGTCGGGGCTTACGGCCAGGCCACGAGCAGGTAGGCCAAACAGGGTAACAATGTTGAGTGGCATCGCATCGCCAATAACGTTATCAACAGCATTGGCATCAAATACCCACACGTCAGCACGGCCGATGCCGGGTGTTTGTGGCGCAAAGTCTACTGGAGAATTCTGTCCGCGGTGGGCGCTGGTAATAAACGCGCGTTGGCCGTTATTGCCGGCAAACACCACATCTTGTGGTTCGTCACCTACTTGTAGCGTGCGCTTAACATAGGGCGTGGCCGTGCTCAGGTCCACAATGCTGACACTATCTGACAGCGTGTTGACGATCCAGGCTTCGTTATCGTTGCGCAAGGATATGGCGACGGGTTCAAGTCCAACTGGAATGCTTGTTAGGTGTTGTGGCGTCGCGCCAGAGACATCGTAGATTTCCAATTTTCCGTCAGGGGTATTCAGTGCGTAGAGCCGAGTGGCGCTGCTATTTAATGCCAGAGGACGCACTTGGCCACTTTCAAAGGCGGTGAATGAGCCCGATACTTTGATATCGATAGAGCCCTCGGTGCTGCCGTCCACACCGTCAGTTACGTTAAAGCGAATCTTGTCTAACCCAGTGAAATCAGCATTAGGCACGTAGACCAGGTTGGGTGCGGACCCTTGTAGTGTGCCGTGATATGGCCCCTCAATGACATTGTAATTGAGAGTTTGGGCTTCGCGCCAGGAGGGAACTACGTGTTTAGATGTAAGGGTGATAGGTACAGAGCGGTCACGGAAGGTGGTGACTGCATGGGATTTAGCTTGAGGAACTAGATGGCCAGTATAATTAAATTGCCAGTCCCAAAATTGAGAGATCGGCGGCAGAGATAACCAGGCTTCAGCGTACCATTGTAAAAGGTCCCCATATAAAGTCCCGGGTCCTTCGGCACTGGCAGCAGTTGCGGGGGTGCTGACGATCCCCATACTTAAAACAGCAGGCAATAGTATGCCTTTCCACTTAAACCTTATAGCCATCGGTCTAGTTCCTTTTATTTTTATGTCTTATTTTTATGTTTTATTTTTTATTTGTATCTAACTCTAGATGTGTGTCCATCTTTATAGAGCTGGGAATTAAGGGTGATCTTACGTCACCTCTTAAATCCAGATAACCATAACATGTTATTAGAATGCCGTCAGACAAGAATTGTTTAAAAAGGACATGTTTCTATTTAAATGGAGCGTTAGGTACCATTGTGTTTTAGCTATTGTTGAGGGAGGTCAGGTCATATCTCGCCTTTAGTATGTACATAAAGGCACAAATAGCATGTACATAAAGGCACGAATAGTATGTACATAAAGACACAAATAGTATGTACATAAAGACACAAAAGATATCATTTGTGTCCGGTWTAAACAAAGATATCTGTTTGTAATGGCTGGATTGGAAGGCGATTCCACCCAGGAATTCTAAAAACAGCCTTGTTTAAAAKGCTAGCGGGTTCGAAAAAANCCAKGYATTTAAGGGCGWTTTTTTCGGATGGGGCGCGAGCYTTTGGTTTTTTTCTKGGTATGGAYCTGTGWTTTCTTTCGTGAATGCTCTTTGTCKGTATCCRCAACAAGTTGRTTGGGCCCGTTACCAATRAGSTCYTTGCGGTTTAAGGARGTTAATATTTCCCGTATTGAATCGGCATTTTCCGGGTCRTGATAKCGTAGTAAGGCTTTGTGAGTTTTTCGTTGTGAGATGGATTTTGGAACCACCATCTTYTTTGTTTTGTACGTTAACTTATGCAACGGGTCTCGTTCTGAATAATACATGGCGGTGGCTAATGACATTGGCGAAGGATAGAACGTTTGCACTTGATCCACTTTCATATCATGACGTTTTAACCATAGCGCTAAGTTAACCATGTCGTCATCTTCACAACCCGGGTGAGCGGCAATAAAATAGGGAATGAGATATTGTTTTTTACCTGCTTCTTTCGAATATTTGATGAACATACGTTCAAATTCATCATATGCCCCCATGCCTGGTTTCATCATCTTTGACAGGGGACCATTTTCAGTATGTTCGGGTGCGATTTTCAAATAGCCTCCTACATGATGAGTGACTAGTTCTCTGACATATTCCGGGTCTTTAACCGCAAGGTCATAACGTAAACCAGAGGCCACTGCGACGCGTTTTACCCCCTCTATTTTACGGGCTTTTCGATACAGCGATGTAGTTTGTGAATGATCGGTAATTAAATTCTCACAGATAGTTGGGTAAACGCAGGAGAGCTTACGACAGTGAGATTGAATCGTATCGTCCTTACAGTTGAGGTGATACATGTTAGCGGTAGGGCCGCCTAAGTCAGAAATGGTGCCAGTAAAACCAGGGGTTTTATCGCGAATAGCTTCTATTTCACGTAGCACGGATTCTTGCGATCGGCTTTGAATCACTCGGCCCTCATGTTCTGTGATAGAGCAGAAGGTGCAGCCACCAAAACAGCCTCGCATAATGTTGACTGAAAAACGGATCATATCGAAAGCGGGTATTTTAGCGTTCTTATATTTTGGGTGTGGTCGACGCTGGTAGTCGAATTCAAATACGCCGTCTATCTCATCGGTTTCTAAGGGGATTGGTGGCGGGTTTACCCAGATTTCTTTGGTGCCATGTTTTTGAATCAGTGTGCGAGCATTGTTTGGGTTTGATTCCAAATGCAATACACGGGATGCATGGGCATACAATATGGGGTCTTTTTTGACTTTCTCGAAAGACGGTAGGCGGATATAAGTTGTTTCTGGGTTGAGTTTTTCTCTACCTTGCAACGGCATTGGAATGATGCGCAACGGTTGCGCCTCATCGGCTGGCGTATTGTTATTTTTCTTAGCGCACTTTGAAACGTCGCTGGTGTCCGTCATGTCATAGGGGTTGGGGAATTGATCAATGTTGCCTGGCCAATCGATGCGGGTTGAATCTATTTCAACCCATCCCGATGGAGGCGTATCACGCAGAATCACCGTGCCGCGAATATTGATAAGATCTTTGACCTCTTTGCCAATCGACATTTCGTTGGCCAGTTCTGCTATGGCTCTCTCGGCGTTGCCGTAGAGTAAAATATCAGCGCCGGAATCGATTAACACAGAACGTCTTACTTGATCGCTCCAATAATCGTATTGGGCAATGCGGCGTAAACTCGCTTCGATGCCACCGATAACAATAGGGGTGGCTTTATAGGCTTCTCTACAGCGCTGGCTGTAAACGATAACTGCTCGATCTGGGCGTTTGCCCCCTTCGCCGTGAGGGGTGTAATAATCGTCATGGCGCATGCGCAGGTCGGCAGTATAACGATTGATCATGGAATCCATGTTGCCGGCAGTAATACCAAAAAATAAATTGGGCTCACCCAGCGACATAAAGTCATCGGTATTGCGCCAATTAGGTTGATCAATGATACCTACACGAAACCCCTGGGATTCCAAAAAACGTCCCATGACCGCCATACCAAAACTGGGGTGGTCAACATATGCATCACCGGTGACAATAATAATGTCACAGCTATCCCAGCCCAACTCATCCATTTCTTGGCGTGATGTTGGGAGAAAGGGGGCGACGCCGTAGCATTCGGCCCAATATTTTGGATAAGAAAAAAGTTTTGGTGCGGTGAGTTTCATTTAGACCAGTGCAGGTTGTTGGGTTGAGCGTTCTTCGTACTATTGAAATTGGCGCTATTTTCTCAGATTTACTGCAACCTATATAGTTTTTTATCGTATTTGAACGGTTACAGGTTGTTGAGGTGGGTGGGGGCAGTGTTTTTTTCCCTTTAGCACAATGAAAACAGTGACTTAGTGAAATAATTCATTAAAATGACTAGTTCGAATAGGCGTTGATCTTGAAGGCATCTGGAAATTACTGTTAGGGAAAACTGATATGAACATGTTTGCCGCAAAAAATGCAGTGGGTTTTAAAGGATATGCTATTCGAGCAATGGTTTTTTGGGGATTAGTCGGTACTGTAAACCTTAATGCTAAATCGGCTGCTATTGATATCCATCACATGGAAATAGAGCAGCTAATGGAGCTTCCGGTATATTCGGTTAACAAACGCTCGTCCTCTCTGGCGGAGTCGGCTGCTGCCGTTTACGTGATTACCAGTGACGCAATTCGTCGTTCCGGAGCCAAGTTACTTCCCGAAGTATTAGCGCTTGCTCCTGGAGTTGATGTGGTCAAAACTAATACATCAACCTGGGGCGTTGGTATACGGGGTTTTAATGGTCAGTATTCAAATAAACTACTAGTGCTGGTGGATGGTCGTAGTATTTATAGTGTGGTGACAGGTTCGGTGCTGTGGGATGTTGCGTTGCCGTTATTGGATGATATTGATCGTGTTGAAGTTATTAGGGGCCCAGGCGCTAGCCTATGGGGCTCTAACGCAGTCAATGGAGTGATTAACATTATCACTAAATCCTCGGAGTACACTCAAGGTCAACATATTGTTATTGGTGTTGGGGATGAAACAAAAATCTATAGTCGCTTAAGAAGCGGCGGCGAGTTAGCGAATAACCTGAACTACCGCGTGTATGGTCAAGCTTTTGATCAAGATGGCGCTGTTGATGCTGAAACAGGGCATTCTGCTGAAGATGACTATCAGGCCTTTCAAATTGGAGTCAGACTTGATTGGCAGGTTAACAAGCAAGGTAGCGTGTCCGTTCAAAATGAATGGTTTCATCTTAATAAGTCTTACAACCCCTATATAGATGAACTGATTGCGAATGATGCACCTGCAGATGGTTACGACGAAAACATCCATGGCGGTCATGTGATGACTCACTGGTCTCAAGGGATTAGTGAGCAGCAACAAATAGACCTACAGCTTTCTATCGATAAGGTGACACGGGATGAAAGCACACTTTCATTGGATGTGATGAATGTTGATTTGGATTTTCAGCACACAACAGACATCACCAATAACCAGCAATTTACCTGGGGTGTAAGTTATCGATACAGTGAAGATGATTTTCGAGGCAAATATTTTGTGGACTTCGTGGATGCCGCCAAATGCTATGATCGCACTACGGCATTTTTACAGGACGAGATTGCATTTACCGAAGATTGGGCTGTCATCTTGGGTGTGAAGTTAGAGGAAACTGAATTTGCTGCATTAGACGCACAACCAACCTTGCGATTGTTATGGACACCGTCACCTACATTAACCGGCTGGGCGGCTTTTTCAAAAGCAAATAGAACACCAACGCGGGTCGGTCGGGGCGTTAATCTCCGATTTGGTAGTAGTGATGATTTTCCATCTGTAGAGCGTTTTATATTAGGCAGTAAAGAATTTGAATCGGAGCGATTATATGCTTACGAGACAGGTTTTCGCACCCAGTTTACCCCAGCATTATTTGTTGATGCCAGCGCTTTCTATTTTGAATATCAAGGCCTACGCACTTTTGATATAAATTGGGATCCCAATGTTGGAGGTATGGCCTTTGTATATGAAAACGACGCCAACGGTTATTCATTTGGTGGTGAGCTGGTGATGGAGTGGCGTCCCTTGCGGGATTTGTCTCTCAATCTACAATACAGTTATTTTGATTTTGTCGCTGCACCAGAGTCCCATGTTAAGGGTGGCGGCGCTGGTGTAAGTGTTTTCGAACAACAAGAAGTTCATAACATAGCCGCATTTCGTTGTGAGTATAATCTTAGCGGCGACATAGAGTTGGATTGGTCGTTATCGCACCGCGGCGGCATGGATCTGGATAATATTAAACCTCATACCGATCTGGATATTAGGGTAGGGTGGCGTTATT
>NVVG01000038.1 GCA_002402125.1 Moraxellaceae bacterium | reverse complement strand
CAGCCTTGCCTGATTGGACGCAATCACTGGGCATGGTGTTTTCACTCATTCTACTGGCTCCATCGTGGGCCGGAATAATTAACGGCATCATGACGCTTTCTGGTGCCTGGGAAAGGTTACGTGATGACCCAGTGATTCGCTTTATGGTTGTTGCCTTATCCTTTTACGGCATGTCCACCTTCGAAGGCCCAATGATGGCCATCAAAACGGTTAATGCCCTCTCTCACTACACAGATTGGACCATAGGCCACGTTCACTCCGGTGCACTAGGCTGGGTAGCGATGATATCCATTGGTTGCATTTACTGCCTAATCCCCTGGTTGTGGAACAAACAAGAAATGTACAGCGTGAAACTGATCAATTTGCATTTCTGGTTAGCAACCGTTGGCACTGTACTCTATATCGCCTCGATGTGGGTTGCCGGAGTCACCCAAGGGTTAATGTGGAGAGCCATAAATGATGACGGCACATTAACCTACACCTTTGTTGACGCGTTAAAAGCCACCTACCCCTATTATGTCGTGCGCTGGGCCGGAGGCGTAATGTTCCTATCGGGCATGTTTGTTATGGCCTACAACGCCTGGAAAACCATTTATGGGGTAGAACAACCCTCCATTAACGCTGCCGTGCAGTCTGCGTAAGGAGACATAGAATGGCTAAAACCCATGAGGTAGTAGAAAAAAATATAGGCTTAATGAGCATTTTCATTATTATCATTATTAGCTTTGCCGGCTTGGCTAAAGTTCTTCCCTTATTCTTTCAAAACGAAACAACCCAACCCGTGGATGGCTTAAAACCCCATAACGCGTTGGCATTAGAAGGAAGAGACATCTACATTCGCGAAGGCTGTCATACCTGCCACTCACAAATGATTCGCCCATTCCGGGCGGAAACCGAACGTTACGGCCACTATAGCGTCGCTGGAGAGTCAGTATACGAGCATCCATTTCTATGGGGTTCCAAGCGAACAGGGCCGGATTTAGCGCGGGTAGGAAAGCGCTACAGCGATGAGTGGCACCTTGTCCATCTAATCAATCCACGTAACGTTGTGCCTGAATCCAATATGCCAGGCTACCCTTGGTTAGTCGACAATCTGCTCACTGGCGACAACACAGGCACAAAAATGAAAGCACTACGTCTGGTCGGCGTGCCCTACACCGATAAAGATATTGCAGGTGCCCAGCAAGCGGTTGCAGGCAGATCAGAAATGGACGCCCTCATCTACTATTTGCAAAATCTAGGGACTGTTTTGGCGTTCAAGAGGTAAAGCAGCATGGACATCAACTTTCTGCGTGATATATCCACGGTACTGGTGATGATTGCATTTTTTGGATCAGCTGGTGGGCCTACAGTAAAAAACAACAGAGCCGCTTTAATGAAGCGGCAAATCTTCCTTTTGCTGACGACGCACAAGAAAAATACCCCCCACTCGCCGGACGCTATCGGAGATAAATAATAATGAATGAAATGAGTAGCTTTTGGAGCACGTGGATTACTTGTATTGTGCTCTTGAATATTTTTGGCTGCCTTTGGCTGCTTTGGTGGGCGGGCAGAAAACACGACAATGATGTGGCCGAAGGCAAAGAGTTAAAACATAGCTTCGATGGCATCATTGTAATTCACAATGCTATGCCACGCTGGTGGAAAGTGATGTTTTACGCAACCATTGTATTTTCTTTAGCCTACTTAGCACTTTACCCCGGACTAGGTAGTTTTAAGGGCGCCATTGGATGGACCTCCATCAAGCAATGGGAACATGAAATTGAAAAAGCGGATAATCGATACAACAGAATTTTTGCCGACTATGCAAAGATAGGCATTGAAGAATTGGCTAAAGACCCTGAAGCGGTTAAAGTTGGTCAGCGCCTATTTGGTAACAACTGCTCCGTTTGTCACGGATCTGATGCGCACGGTGCAATTGGCTTTCCCAACCTCACGGATACCGATTGGTTATACGGTGGTGACCCCGAAACCATCAAAAGCTCCATTACCCATGGTCGCATCGGCAACATGCCTGCAATGGCTGCAGCGATAGGTGATGAAACAGCCATAATCGACGTTGCCGCCCACGTCCTTAGGTTAAGCGGTCGCAAAGGCAGCGGAAACGCGGAAGCGGGCAAAGCAAATTTTGCACTCTGTATTGCTTGCCATGGGCCAGACGCCAATGGTAACAAAACCCTAGGTGCGCCCAATCTAACCGACAACGTGTGGCTGCATGGCCGTGATGAAGCGTCTATTGTCGCTACAATTACTACGGGTAAAAGTGGCGCAATGCCTGCGTTTAGAAACGCGCTCAGTGAAGAAAAAATTCACGTACTGTCGGCGTACGTTTACAGCCTAAGCAAATAACTATCTGGATTACGTTAGAAGCCTATTTCCTTGGTCCCTGGATCACGTGGGGCGAACGACAAGCCATACTCTTTGGCTTACCAGAACGAAAGTTCTATATCTTTGGTATTACACTGGTTGGCTTTTTTAGCTCAGCCCTATCAGATTTTGCACGTTCAAAAACCACTCAATCCATCGCCGGCAGCCTGATGATAATTTACGGTTGCTGGACCGTCTGGGGGAACCTAAGCTTAGATCACAGCAAGATGCACCTTCATGATCAGAACCATCACCAAATAGATCATGGAGACCCACCTATCAATCACAGTAAAATGCATCACAACCTCACAATTGGCTCTATATCATGGGATCGTCGCGCAAAACTCATAAATTCTTCACTCCTAGCCCATGGCGCTCGGGCAATCAATTTTCCCTATTGCCAAACGGCGATCAATTTTTCCCTGAAATCATTAGCGCAATCGAATCTGCCCATTCCTCTATTGATCTAGAAATGTACTTGGTTGAATCCGGCAACGTCGCCACTCGGTTTGTTGACGCATTGTGTCGAGCGGCCAATCGGAAGCTACGAGTGCGTGTATTATTTGACCATGTCGGGTCCAGGGGTTTTAATCAGCAAGATCAATTACGTTTGAAAGAATCTGGCGTATACCTGCGATTTTATAATCGCTTACGAAGAAAAAAGCTATTTCGAAACCTTGCTCGCGACCACCGTAAGATCATCATTATTGACGATCAACTGGCTTTTGTTGGTGGCACAGGCATCACTGACAAATTTGACCCAACCACATCCAATCAGGACGCTTGGCGAGAGCTAATGATCAGGATCCAAGGACCGGTTGTCCGTGATTGGAAAGGCATGTTTGAACATATCTGGTGGCATTACAAAAGCCCGTTCAACTTCAAGAACTGGCGTAATAAACTCCAACAAACCAAATATTCTTCCTTTGATAACGTTAAATTGGAATCGATCACACCGCACGCCCGAATCAACGGCAGCCGTGGCTTTGGAATTGACCCGATTAAAGGCGCCCTCATAAGTCAGCTCAGAAAAGCTAAGCGGCGCGCCTGGATTAGCACCGCTTACTTTTACCCTTCCAGAAAGCTTCGACGAGAGATCAAACATGCCGCATTACGAGGAGTTGATGTTCGCCTCCTATTACCGGGCCCAAAAACAGACCACCCATCCATCCGCTACGCGGGACAATCCTACTACAGAAAACTGCTCAAATGCGGCGTACAAATTTACGAATACCAACCACATTTCTTACATATGAAAGTCGCGCTCATAGACAACTGGTCCAGCATTGGCTCCTGTAATTTTGACCGCTGGAATCTGCGCTGGAACCTAGAGGCCAATCAAGAAATTATCGATGCCGCATTCGCAGAAGATGTAAGTAACATGCTATTAGACGACTTTAGCCACTGCAAAATCATCGAAAGCAAACACTGGGCGTCACGCTCATGGTTTCAACGCTTTCGGGAATTCTTTTGGTCTAGAGTGGGTCTCTTGATAACAAAAATATTCGACCAATAACTTTTTTCTTTCATTAACAAGAGATTGCGCTAATCTTATGAGTAAGGGCAAATTATACGAGATACAGTATGGGAATTTTTGCACCAGACCTCAAAACAGCGGTTATTCAGCCAACATTGATAAAGCTCAATCAATGCACTCCGGCAACAGAGGCCCTATTATTTGGCACTGCTTGCATCATGGCAAATCTCGAAAATCAATTATCCCCAGCCCCAGACGATCCACTTTTTGGACTGTATTCAATCAACAAAACCACGCATAGGGACACCTGGGATAAACATATCGCATTCAATTGTGACCTAGCCAGTACCATCCGTGGCTTTGCATCTCAACGCATGTTTCTAGAAAACCCAGAACAAGAACTCAATACCAATCTATCCTATGCGACGGCGATTGCATGGGCGATCTATGACGCTAAACTGGAGAGTTTCCCCAAAGACCCTGGCGATTTTCTCGCACTAGCCACCTGTTGGTATGACAACTACCCGCATACCGGCATAGCAGAATCACAACGCAAAAAATCCATTAATACGTTTATAAGGGCAATGAAAACCAACGCCCGATCCGCAAAGAAAAAACCACCGATCGCAGCCTAGAATTTAGGTAGACACCGATACACCTATATCTATACACAAAGTACAATCAACAGTTCGCTAGGGCAATCGGCTCTTTTACGTCACGAAACTTATCGGTGTAAAACAAAGGCTCAACATCTCGCATTACTTGCACAATCGCATCACGAGAATCCCCTTCCACATCAGGAACCAATACATTCGTAGCAACACTAAGGCGAACACCGGCTTTTTGTACTTCCTCGTCCTGCAACAAGGAAATGGATGACAGTCCTTTTTGCAGCTTTTCCATTCTTCTCGCTATCTCAGAAGCGGATGCATTTGACAATAGCACGCAGAAGCGCCCTCCAGATATACGAGACGCGACATCATCCGCTTCAAACAAGATCTTTTTAATTTGCCTTGCGACGGACTTTAATAAATCATTGCCAGCATCAGAGCCTCGCATTTGATTTAATGCTTTTAACGATTCAATACTAATAGCGACAAGAACAGACTCCTTTCGATTCTGGCACGCCCGGTTCCATTTATCCAATACAGCATCCTCAAAGGTCCGACGATTCAAAAGCCGCGTCACTGGATCTTCAGACAAACGTGCTGATAATTGGCCGTTCTGCAATTTCAGCTGATCTCGCTCCATGTTCATTAACAATGATTTCAAATAATTTTCTCTATCGACTCGCTCATTCCGATAGCAAATAATCAAGGGCAACGAAGTACCTACCAACAAAAACATCACCAAAAACATCCATTCATTTACCGGCAATGCATCCAAATAAAGCGCTATATTTGACACGCACAAAAGAATCATGGCACCAAAAAATGCACTTGCAAACGGCACCCGAATGAGCGCAAAAAGACCAATCTCTATGAGTAAAATAGCGGTATACAGGACATGCTTAAACGGTGCGGGATACGATAGGCAAAGAAACAAAATAGTACATGCCACCAACAAGGCGTTTATATTAACAAGAACCTGCTGATACCTTAAGCTTTTCGAACGAGCAACATAGGCATAAGTAGCCAACAACATCACAATCGAAATAACCCGCCCAAGCTCCGTTAGCGGCTGAAGATCAAGCCCCACTATCAATTGGGAAATAAAGGAAACACACAATAACACGGTGGCAAACAATGTGGTAAACCGCACATTATCACGGTACAACAGCCCCTGAGACAGTTGAAACCCATGCTCCATTAATTGTGAAAAACTCAATTTAAATGGAGATGCCTCACGCAATGACGCCAACTCATCTAGCACTTGATAATACTTTCTATTTTCCACAGCCAATCTCTTTGTATTGACGTTAAACCTAAAAAGTACAATTGAAACACAAAAGCCCAACTGTGCCTTCTAGACTAAAGAGTGGATTTTATACCAACACAAATTCGTTTTACTAGTAATTGTTCGTAACAGTTGGTTATCAAAATATGATCGAGCAATACCACCTAAGCCTTTATGTAAAGTTTCCTTCCAATTCATCCAATAGTGACTCTTGCTGCGGGGTAATAACAACTTCAGTTTTATTCCTTCCATGATTTTTTGCCGTATATAACGCCTGATCTGCCATCGCGACAAGATCTCGCTTTGAAAAATCATTTGTTGGCACAATGGCCGCAACACCAATACTAACAGTAACAAACTCACTGACTTGGGATGAAGGATGGGTAATATGCAAAGCCTCTACCGCCCTACACACCACCTTGGCTAACCGCTCAGCCTCTTCGACATTTAGCGAAGGTAAAACAACCGCAAACTCCTCACCACCATAACGAGATACGAGGTCTCCGGGGCGCCTAACAATATTCGCCATACACCGTGCAACTTGTTGAATACACTTATCCCCTTCTAGATGCCCCAAACCGTCGTTAAACGCTTTAAAAAAGTCGATATCCACCATCAACATTGAGATACTAAAACCCCTGCGTCTTGCACGTCGCCACTCTTCATCCAATACATGGTCGAAATGACGTCTATTGGCGATTTTTGTTAAAGGATCAATATCCACCAACACTTTTAGTTTATCATTCGCTTTTTTGAGCTCATTGTTTTTACGTTGAATAAGGATTTTTTGCACAAACTCACGCCGAACCATTCTCTCTCGAGCAGACACGGCAACTAAACATAAGATTACAGCCACAAAACTCAATAACAAATAATAGGCCAATAACGGTGTTTTTTCCGCTAAAGGAATCAGCACGAAACTGGACAAAACCATATACACTATCGTAATAAAAACTGCGTAGTAGAAATAGACTCGCGTAATCGTTAAACCACCCATGATCATCGCCAGTAAACTACTAACATATAGATGAACAACTTCACCATCGACAACCTGGACCATCATCAGTGTCGTAACTATTAGTGAAAGAATAGCCCCAATAATAAAATACTGAAGATAGGGCTCTGCTCGGTCATCTCGAATAGCAACGGTCAACAAAGCTAAGATAGGAGCACCGATAAAATAACGGATTGCCCAAACCGTCGTTACATTTTCACCTAGCAAATACCAATCTAGAACACCATAGGCTACATAACCAAACAGCAAGATCACCAGTAACCCTTTGCCATATCCCCGCCCGCGATGGGCGTAGATACGACGATAGCGTTTTTCTAACGCATCGTTAAATCGCATCCGCAGTGAATTTGAGTAAAAATCACCCTCAACCTCTTCGCTTAATAATTCCTCAGTATCTTGGTCTCTCACAACATCCGTCTCGTATCTATCAAATGCACATCCATAAAGGGCAGCAGGCCACAACACATATCAATACGCCTGCCCCAACGTTTGCAACAACAGTTGCATCAACGCTTGTAATACCGTACAAATTCTAGACCAATATGAAATACACGCCAGGTCTGTAACCTAGTGTAGCAAAGCGAATAATTTTCGACGGTATTTTGAAGTTAAGGGGTTCTCCTTCCCTAGATAATCAAAAGCGGATAACAAAGCAATACGAGCCCCATCTTCTTGATAGTCTCGATCATTCATCATTACACTTAACAATAAATTTAATGCCGTCTCTTCCTGTCCTAATATCAGCAGATGCGCCCCTAAATAGTACCTGGATTCACTACCACCGCCATCTGATTCAATTTTTCCCTGAAGAACCTCGGCTGTCTCAGCCCCCTCAAGCAACCGAATAAAGAACAGGCGGGCCTTAGCTTTTGGTACGAGAGGATCATCGCCCATATTATTAATAACCGCCTCTGCATCATCGCTACGCTGCGCGTCCATCAGTACATCCGCATATAACGCCTGATAATGCATTGCCTTAGGCTGTTCCGTGATAGCAGACTCCAATGCTGCAATCGCCTGATCCGTTGCACCAATAGAAATGGCGCGCTGTATTTGCCCAAGAAAGGGGTCTTCTTGCTCAGTAGAATCAACAACCCCAACATGGGGTTCTAACAACTGAATTACCGCAGCTTCTGTCTGCTCACCCGCCAATCCACCGGCTAATTGTCCTTGCACTACCAATTTCAACTCAGGGACACTACCGACACCAAGTTGCTGAACTATTTGTGGGTAAGCATCTGAGTCCACTTGAGCCAAGATAAATTTGCCTTGGTAATCCCCAGCTATTTTGATAAGTACAGATACCAGCGCCTTACTTGGCTCACTCCAAGTGGCCCAAAAAACAAGTAACACAGGTGTCTCCAAGGATTTCTGGAGAATGTCATTTACGTTATGCTGGTCAACGTCAACAATATATGTCTCTGTCATGAAAAAACTCTCTTACAGGCACCAACCAAAACTCATTATACTGGCGCACTTTCTTTTGTGGCTTCCTGGGTAATCTCTGGCGCAACGCTTTTCACATCAGGCGGAGAGGTTTGATCTTGCAGTTTAGCGTCATTTTGCTGAATTAGCTCAACTAATTGCAGCGCTAGATTATGCCCGTTTTCTGCCGCCAAAGTTAGCCAGTGTGCCGCGTGCTGTCCATTTTGAGCAACAACATCACACCCCTGTAAAAATGCATGCCCCAACAAAAACTGTGCATTAGACTCACCAGCTTTCGCTGCCTGGCGTAAATACTCCAACCCATTACGCTTATCAGCCTTCCCCACACCTGACTCAAATAGATACTGCCCAAGTTCGACGATTGCCGGCAGATAGCGATGATTCGCCGCAAATCTAAGCAAGTTAAGCGCTAGTGCTGATGGGTATATTCGATTTGCCATACTACACTGAACAATGATAAGCCGCTGAGCGGTAAAATGTACGCATCTCAACCACCAAACGCTGGAAAAAGAAGCTTGCGCCCCCCCATGTAACCCCATCTATTATCCCCTAAACTGCATGATACTTCTGCATTAAAGCCAAGCGTAAGATAGTATGCCCGAAACAACCATCTCACACCTCAGCGGCCTTCTTTATCGTAAAACTTCTATCTTTTTATTATACGATATTCGTATTTTCTGTTGACTTTCTATATGGTAAATTCAACCTATAAATTATCCACATTTTCTGTGGATAACTATGTGGGCATCTTGGTGAAAAGCGCTGCAAAGACCCGTTACGTATAGGGGTGGCACAAAATGATCGCTTTTTAACCAATTAAAAAACCCTTATAAATCAATAACTTAAGATTCAACAGCTTCCAATTCACTACATTACGCTACTATGCTAGTTCTAACTCTGCTTTGGACTAGAAATGTGTACAACATTATTAGATGAAACAAACTGTTCACCATCCACAACCTAAAAAGCAGCACACTAAACATCGGTTTTCAACCAGTTATTAGGCTTTTTTTCCACTCTTTTTTGTTGTTTTTTTAACATTCACTTTTTTGCTCAATGATTCGATTTCATCATTTAACTCAGATATTTTTTCTTCCAAAGATTCAACGTCAGCTCGAGTTGGAATATTTAGGCGTTTAAGTGCTTTAGATACACGTTGATCGAAGGCTTTCTCAACCTTGTTCCAAGAACCTGAAGCTTTAGCCTTCACTTCATCGACTTTATCTTTTGCTACATCAATCTTGTCTTTGGCTACATCGAGGCCTCTATCGATATATTGTCGCGTTTTAGTCTCTAGCTTTTCTCCATCGTGAACAAGATTATCAAATAGCTTACTACCTTCTTCCTCAGCCTTTGCGTAAGCTCCTAAACCAGCCAACCAAATTTGATTGGCTGATTCTTTGACTTTTTCTGCCACCTTACTATCGCCCAAATCCACTTTTTTCTCTGACATAACTATCTCTCTTTAAATGACTCAAATACGCAGCCCTAGTGCAGTTAGTTCACTACCCTGCCCGTACTATTCACATACCGATAATAAGCGGTGCTGTCATATTAGCCATCGAACAAAAATAACGCTGTTCGGCTACGTTAACAATACAAATTAGAATAATCATACTAACCTATACCGATTCCAATCACAGCCCCTTAGCACACCCTCAAAACTACACCGTCTAAACTATCTTCTCTTAACTATCTACCCTTAACTACGGTTCCTAGGCCCTACTAAACCATGTAGAATCCAGCATCCATATTTGTTATTGAGTTTGCTTCATGGGAAAGACCATAAACCATCTATCCAGCCACCTAAAACAACAATTACCAACTAAAAGCGGTGACATCAAAACCTGGGGAAACCTCGTTGGTAGTGGTACTAGCTGGAGCATAGCTGAGGCCAGTTTACAGCATGACGGCCTAACTTTGGTAATCGCTCCCGATACATTTGCGGCCATACAAATTGAGCAAGACCTAGCGTTCTTTTGTGGTGAAGATCATGAGATCCTTTCTTTTCCCGATTGGGAAACACTACCCTATGATAGCTTCTCACCTCATCAAGACATCATATCTCAACGCTTAGCCACACTATTTAGGCTTCCTCAGATAACCAAAGGTACCCTCGTTGTTCCTCTTAGCACCTGGATGCACAGAGTAACTCCTCATAAATTTTTAACTGGCGGCAGCTTGGTGCTCGACACTGGGCAAAAATTCGATATAGAAACCACTCGTACCCAATTACAAGAAAGCGGTTATCGATGCGTTAATAGCGTGTTTGAACACGGAGAATTTGCCGTGCGGGGAGCAATCGTTGACATATTCCCTATGGGGAGCGATGTTCCTTATCGCATTGAGCTATTTGACGACGAGATTGATACATTACGAACCTTTAACCCAGAAACACAGCGCTCTATCGAAAAAATGGACAGTGTGCGACTACTGCCCGCCAAAGAATTCCCACTAGATAATGCCTCATTACAACTATTTAAATCACGCTGGAAAGAAACCTTTGATGTCGACCACCGAGCCTGCCCCATCTATCAAGATATCAAAGATGGCATAGCCTCCGCTGGAATCGAATACTATTTACCGTTGTTCTTTTCTGAAACAGAAACATTATTTGATTACCTACCAGACAACACCCTACTGATAACCCCAGAAAATCTCGATAGCATAGCCACGCATTTTTGGCATGATTGTCACGTTCGCTACGAAGAACTACGCCATGACAACATCAAACCCATTCTGCCGCCGAAAGATCTGTTTATTCCCGTCGACCAGCTTTTTGGACAGCTGAAAAGCTTTAAGCGCATTGCACTACAAGCCGCTCCAGTCGAAAACAAAGCGGGACGTTACTCATTGCCCTTACAGCCCCCACAAGAACTTTTTGTGGAGGCAAAAGCCCAAGAACCACTCGCGACGCTAGCAAGCTATTTGGTCAGCGCAGAAGAACGAGGATTACGGATATTATTTTGTGCTGAGTCACCAGGCAGAAAAGAAACCCTATTAGATTTGCTTAACCGCATACAAATCCACCCTAAGGCGGCCGAATCGTGGAATGCATTTTTATCCGATTCAGCCCTCCACAGCATCATTGTCGGCCCACTTGCTGCGGGGCTTATTATAGACAGCGACGAACCTATTTCCGTTATAACGGAAAGCCAATTATTTGGCCAGAGGGTGATGCAAAAACGGCGCCGCAAGGGTACAGACGATCAAGCCGACAATGTCATTAAGAATCTCACCGAACTTAAGATGGACGCCCCCGTCGTACACATTGACCATGGCGTTGGGCGCTACAAGGGGTTGCAGTCCCTGGAGATTGATGGCCAAGCACAAGAATTCCTGGCGTTAGAATATGCCAAAGAAGCCAAACTCTATGTTCCGGTATCTTCCTTACACTTAATCAGTCGATACTCGGGTGCAAATGATGAATCAGCTCCTCTGCACAGGCTTGGTACAGAACAATGGAGCAAGGAAAAACGCAAAGCCGCAGAACAGGTCCATGATGTAGCAGCAGAACTACTCAACATTTATGCACGCCGAGCGGCAAAAAAGGGTCATGCCTTTTCCCTTAACAAACTGGATTACGAACTTTTTAAAGAGGGCTTCCCCTTTGAAGAAACACCGGATCAACAAACCGCAATAAACTCCGTGGTCAACGATATGGTATCCGAGCGCCCCATGGATCGACTCATCTGTGGTGACGTGGGTTTCGGCAAAACAGAAGTTGCGATGCGAGCGGCTTTTATCGCTACTCAAGGCGGAAAACAGGTCGCTGTACTGGTGCCAACCACTCTACTGGCACAACAACACTTCGATAGCTTTAAAGACCGTTTTGCCGATTGGCCGGTTAATATTGAAGTTCTATCACGGTTTCGATCAACCAAAGAAATATCTGGGACCTTAAAACAAATAGCCGATGGAAAAGTCGATATCGTTATCGGTACCCACAAGCTACTGAGCAAAGATATCAAGTTTGCTCAATTGGGTCTTGTTATCGTTGACGAAGAACACCGCTTTGGCGTGCGTCATAAAGAACGCTTAAAGGCACTTCGAGCCGATGTTGATATGTTAACACTCACCGCAACGCCTATTCCTAGAACGCTAAACATGGCCATGGCTGGCATTCGAGATCTTTCCATCATTGCTACCCCACCCGCTAAACGTCTATCGATCAAAACCTTCGTGCGCAGAGATGATCCTGCYATYACCAAGGAGGCKATATTACGTGAGCTACTGCGTGGYGGSCAAGTATACCTCTTGCATAATGAAGTCAARACTATCGATCAACGTGCCAGGGAGATTGAAGARCTWGTACCCGAAGCGAGGGTRATTGTTGCTCATGGTCAAATGCSGGAACGGGAACTCGAACATRTGATGTCAGAGTTCTACCACAAACGCTACAACGTGCTAGTCTGTACYACCATCATCGAAACCGGTATCGACGTCCCCTCKGCCAACACCATATTGATGGACCGTGCCGAYAAACTAGGCCTGGCCCAATTACATCAGCTGCGAGGACGCGTAGGCCGCTCGCACCACCAGGCCTATGCCTATATGATGACTCCACATCCTAAATCAATGACATCCGATGCCAAAAAGCGCTTAGAAGCCATTGAGAACGCCCAAGACCTTGGCGCAGGGTTCACTCTCGCCAGTCACGACATGGAAATTCGCGGCGCAGGTGAGCTATTAGGGGATGAACAGAGCGGCAATATGCATACCATCGGTTTCTCACTCTATATGGAGATGCTAGAGCAAGCGGTTGAAGCTATTAAAGAAGGCAAAACACCCAATCTTGATAAACCTCTGCAACATGGTGCAGAAATCAATTTACGTATGCCTGCACTGATAACCGACGACTACCTACCGGATGTACACACTCGATTGATCATGTACAAACGTATCTCTAATGCCAAGTCGAATGACGAGTTAGATGAACTACGGGTAGAAATCGTTGATAGATTTGGCTCTCTGCCAGATTCCACACGGAACCTTTTCAGTGTTACGAAGCTCAAATTACTAGCGCAAAAGGCTGGTATTGCTAAAGTTGATGCCGGGCCAAATGGCGGTAAACTAGAGTTTGGCGCCAGCACCAATGTCAACCCACTCACTATTGTTCAAATGGTACAATCTCAACCGCAAATATACAGACTTGAGGGTGCAGATAAACTAAGATTCACCCTAGAATTAGAAAACTATGATGAACGAATAGAAGCAGTGAATGCACTAATCCATCAACTACTTCCCAAATAAGGTCAATCCGCTGACTATGAAATCTATCATAAAAGACCCACTACGGCCTTTCCTCAACCCAGCACTTGCTTCACTCCTTGCAGGTGCCATCGCAATATTCGCATCTAACAGCCAAGCATCAGAAGACATTATAAAAGCAATGCAATTGGCTGAAGATACCAAATGGTATGAGGTAAACATAGTCATTTTCAAACGGAAAAAACCCGGCTTTCAAGCAGAACAATGGCAGAGTAGAGAAAAGTTAGGTTTAACATTCCCTCCACGCACCGCGCTTTTAGATGATGCCAGCTACGACGAGGTAGATCACAGCACCATAGAATTAGAACCTTTAGATGAACTAGTACCACAGGAAGACCAAGAGCAGGTAGACCACTTGGATCCGTCGGCTAACGTAAAGCTTGCCAGCCTTCCTTTGACACCCACACTACAAGAAAATACCCCGCCGACAACAGACAACCCAATTGATGTAGAAGCCACAGAGTCAACCACACCACACATCATCGCTTTTCGCACCGTCCCCACTGTAGATGAAGAGTTCAAACAAACAATACAACGCCTGCAAAACAGCAGGGGATATAAAATACTCTCTCAAAAAACCTGGCGCCAACCAGGGCTACCAGCCAATCGATCCATTCCAGTGCTCATTCAAGATGGAGAGCAATTTGATGACAATTATGAATTGGAAGGCACCATTAACATAAGTCTATCGCGCTATCTGCACGTACAATCCAATCTTTGGTTATCTGATTACGTCAAACAAATAGAATTGTCAAAAACATGGTGGGAAGAGCCTACATTTGAAGATGCCTCAGCATTGGGAGAGCAAGGTGAATTTACTGGATTTACTGACAAATACCAGCAATACGGCTCACCACAAGAGGGGGAAAGCTTAGCCATCCAACAATCAGAGGGTGACAATAATACCGGCAACATGAGTGACGGCGTAATAGATTCACTTAGCCTACAGGAAAGCACGGCGCATTATGAGGCAATTCGAACAGTTGTTCTCAATGAATCACGCAGAATGCGCAGCGATGAAATGCACTATCTAGATCATCCGCTATTTGGCATGCTCATCAAAATTTTGCCCTATACCCCGCCGCTAGAGGAAGAAATGCAAGCACTAGACGAATTCGATGCAACTCCAGCATCTAACAACCGATGAGCGAAACTAACGATCCACTACATGGTAAAACCTTACAAACTATTCTCGAATACCTGGTAGAAAAATATGGCTGGGAAGAGCTAGGTGAAACCATCAATATTCGTTGCTTTAATCATGACCCAAGTATCAAATCCAGCTTGAAGTTTTTGCGTAAAACCCCATGGGCACGTTCAAAGGTAGAGCAGCTATATGTTAAAGCACAACGTTCACCTTGGGAAAATCGCCGCTAATTCTATGGAGCCGGGTCTATAAAGTAGGCCTCTAAAAGAAAACCTACTTATAACCACCAACATTAAAAGCTAATACCCGCTCCTACTGCCACCGAAAATGAATCATCAGGATTGCCATTTTCGACGTTCCACAACGAAGGCAAGAAATTTTTTCGATTTGCCAAATTTCGCACGGTAAACCAAATCGAAGCATCGTCAGACAAATGGTGCGTGACATTTAAATCCATTCTAAAATACAGCGGTAATGAGCGTGGGTCTTCGTCTGCGGATGACACTGGAGCTTCTTTCATTCTCGCTTTTAAACGATTGGCTAGAGTAACCTCAACATCATATTGGTGCCAATAATAGGAACCGATGGCATTTAACGCCATTTCAGGAAATGCCCCCATGTCAGAATCGGTGTCTACGTTACGACTACGTACATAGGCTCCATTCAATTCATATTGCAAACTGTCATTAACGCCTTTTAGCCCTAGCTCCACGCCAATCGACTCACGTTCTTTGTTTTGGAATTTGCTTTCATCTATATCTATAGCGTCTTCCCAATGACTGTTAAAGAGTGTGAGAGAATATCGATGTCTGTTTACTATGTGAATATAAGACACCTCATAGGTATCAATTACTTCCGGCTCAATTTCTGCATTGGGCTTCTTGCCAACACCTGGATTACCTAACAACTCATTAGACGAGGGTGCCCTAAACGCTTGGCCATAATTAAATCGAAGGGATTGATTTCTATTCGCACGATATACAATCCCAGCTTTAGGTGTACTTTGTTCCCCAAGGTCAGAATAGTCATCTACTCGCCCGCCCAAAATCAAGTTTAATTTCTCGCCCCAAAGCGGCATCTTTCCCTGGGCAATGACGCTATTCACTTCCCTTCTATACCCCTCGGCGGGAGGCACGGTAAATAAATATTCTAGCCCCGTCAATTGATTAACATGAAAGACCTTATACATATCCGTGTCCGCGACCTTATGTTGCAGCTGCAACAGCCATTGTAAACCAGTGCCTTTAGCTTGATACTTTAAAGTAATATCGGCGCCCTGCGCAGTCTCTCTGCCTCGATATTCTTGGGTAATATTAGGAAAGAAATTACTCGGGTGATAATGTAAATCGTGTGACCTATTCCATTCTTTTGCCCAAAAATAACCCATCATTGTCAACGTAATATTGTCAGCGTACCTATGAGTTAACTGCCCTTTAAACATGTTAAAACTATTATCGACCGTTGAAGAATCCCGTTCTCGCGCCAGACTCTTCCCAAGTCCAAAAGTCGGCCCTCTGCCACCGCCAACGGCCTCTTTAAGATCTCTTCCTGTCCTATAATAACTCAACTGCGCATTTAGGTTGACGTTGAATGCGCCCTCCAAAGCAACCACAAACCCATGTTGATTCAAGCTCCCTTCGCGCTCCGCCGTTTGTTGCCCTCCAGTATCAGGGTCGGTGTAGTCATAGTTTATTTTCTGATCACCCTGACCTTGTAACGCAAACGCAGTATTAATACGCCATTGGTTTTGCCCAARACTTGCCTGCAACGACACATCATGCACACCCAAAGCCCCCRCCTCCGCACGACTAATGACGACATCTTTATCAGAGCGAAAGGTCTTTAACGAAAACACTCCATGAAAAGCATCACTGCCATAAAGTGCTGACCCTGGGCCGCGCAATACTTCGACTCGATCGAGTAGACCAAGAATCTGCATCGTTTCGTCATAACCTGAGGACATATCTGACATATTATTAACGGGCACTCCATCCACCAAATGCCCAACTCCGTTCTTTGACAGATTAGTGGCAAAACCCCGTATTGTTATCGCCGACCCCCAGATGTTTAACAAAGGGTTTATCGATGAAAGAAAACCTATCGCATCTAGGTAATTCCTTGCTCCACGCTTCTGCCACTGTTGATGAGTAACAAGATCGACGGTATTGGCAATATCCAATTCATTTTCATCAAACAGGGTGCCAACACTGACATTGATGGTCATCAGCTCTTCTAAGGACAAATCACCCAATTCAGTATGTTGGTTGGCAAAAGCCTGCATTGACCCTACGRCCAAAAACACCAGAATAAACAATACTTTACGTAGAATAGCGCTCGATTTAAAGAKAAATAAGGAAATAACACTGGAATGTTCCATGAACTAGACGCTCTCAAAATCAATATTCCCAACAGGAATAATAAAATCCGTTCTTATGCATAATGTTAGCGATCAAGTATACAGAGTCATCGCCAAACAACCAACACCAGCCGTACGAAAAACACCCAACCAATTAATCTACAATGGCCAATGCCAATAATTTGCGAATATTCACCATACCTACATCCAGCACCTGTTGGATGTCTTCCATGGTAATTAGGCCTTCACTACGACCCGCCGCCATATTTACTACCAAGGAAATATTGGCGTATTTTAATTTTAATTCTCTAGCTAAAATCGCCTCAGGCATTGCGGTCATACCTACAATATCGCATCCATCTTTTTCCAAACGATTGATTTCAGCGGTCGTTTCCAAACGAGGTCCCTGGGTTGCACCATACACACCACCTTCAATTACCGCGACACCCGCTTTCTTTGCGGCGGTAATTAAGGTTTGTCGAAAGCTCATAGAATAGGGATAGGTAAAGTCCGCATGGATAACATTGCCTTCACTAGAAAAACTGGATTCTCTACCCCAGGTATAATCAATAATTTGATCCGGTATAACAATAACCTCTGGCCCCATATTGGAGTGAATGCCACCCACCGCATTAACGCCAATGACATGTGTAACACCCAGAGATTGCAGGGCCCATATGTTGGCGCGATAGTTAACGGAATGTGGCGTTAAACTATGTTGCTTTCCATGGCGAGCAAGAAAATATACCAGGGACTGATTTAACTCGCCCTTTTCGATTGCCGCAGATGGCCGCCCATAGGGAGTATTCACCTCGACAGATTCCGTCAACGCTAACCCTTCGAGGGCTGTTAGCCCAGTACCTCCAATAATCGCTATCATCTTACTTTGTCATGCCTTTTTCGTCTCGTCCTTCTTCGTCACATTCAACTAAATCAGCCTTAGCAATCTTTAACCGCATAAATACCTGCTGCATTGCGCAAATATCCTTTGTAATCCATACCGTATCCAAACACAAAACGATCTTCTACTGACAGCGCGGTAAAGTCTGCGGTGAAGGTTGGGTCTGCTTTACGGTCATGTTTTTTATCTACAAGTACCGCAGACAATACCTCTTTCGCACCTTGTTGCTCACAGGCGGATATGATAGCTGCAAGAGTTTGCCCCTCATCCAAGATATCATCCACAATCAACACGGTTCGATCCACAATACTTTCTCTTGGCGTTACTTTCCACTGAAGTTCATTGCCAGTTAATCCAAAACCATATCGAGTCACATGGATATAGTCCAGCTCCATTGGAAAACGTAATCGCATCATCAATTTTGAGGTAAAAACCAAACCACCTTTCATAACCGACAACATAATAGGATTAGACTTTTCTAACCGCTCCTCAACTTGATGGGCTACCGTATCAATAGCGCGTTCAACTTGCTGTTCGGACCATAGGCAATCCGCCTCTTTCCATACTCCATCAATTTCTTTTTGTGTAACTGACATATCACAACCTTCTATTTATTATCTTAGAAACCAATCCACATACAAACCAACCGCGTTTTCTAGGCCTAGCTATGCTCGAGGCCTGCCGGAGGCACATCACCTTCCAGGTGCAATGTTTGCGTTGGAAAGGCAAATTCAGCCCCGTGTTCTTCAATTATTTTGGCTATTAAAAACAACACATCTTGCTTAACTTCATGGAATTTCACCCAGTTGGTAGTCTTGGTAAAGGTATAGATAAAGAAGTCCAAAGACGATGCGGCATAACTATTAAAATTAACAATCATGGTTTGGGTACTATCTATTTCCTCATGATCGATCAGCATCTGTTTTACCTTAGCAACGATAGAAGGCAACTGCGCCACATCATCATAACGCACGCCCATGGTTTCATAGATTCGACGATGCGTCATCCTAGAGGGATTTTCTAAAGAAATACTGGTAAACATTGAATTGGGAACATACAACGGCCGCTTGTCAAAGGTTCGAATAAGTGTCAAACGCCAACCAATATGCTCAACCGTACCTTCAATTTTTCTATCTGGAGAGCGCACCCAATCGCCAACAGAGAATGGGCGATCCATATATATCATCATGCCACCAAAGAAGTTAGCTAACAGATCTTTGGCGGCGAAACCTACGGCGATACCACCAACGCCACCAAAGGCCAATACCCCTGACACGCTATAACCTAACGTCTGTAAGATTACCAAGCCGCCAGTAATGATAACGGAAAGACGTAATAATTTGGCAATCGCAGAAACTGTGGTTTCATCCATCGGCTCTTTAGTATATCCCGGGGTCCGTAAGTTCTTTTCTGCCTCGGTGATAAAACGAATAACCGCCCACGCTATCAATGCGATAAAAAACACACTAAATATTGAAGGTACCGACTCCTGTAATTGAGGAGGAAGCTGTTTCTCGGTGATTTTTAACAACACGCGCGCGCCAATGAGCAACACAAAATAACGCACCGGTTTTCGGCCTGCGGCTAAAAGTGAGTCATCCCACAAATTCTTGGTTTTCTTTGCTTGAATATCTAATCGTTTAAAGAATTTGCGTAGGAAATAGTTCAGCAATAATGTGGAAAAAATAACCACGAATGCCTGTACCACCCAATCAGTTGATACTTCTTTGCCTAACATTGTTTCAATAAATTGGTCTAACTGATCCATTTTAACCTCGTAGCTTTTATTTCCAATCCAAATCCCAACCCACTTTCTATTTCATTGCTAAATATTTGATGCCATGGACTGATGAATTACACTCCAACGATCCATCATCTGCAGATCCTCTAACACCCAATGCCGTTGCATTCTCATTTTCGCTAAACGCCCTTGATTCGGCACCCAACCTTCTTGTTCAATCCAATCCAGCACTTCTAGTGCTCTATCAGCCTGATTACAGACCAATACCATATCACAGCCAGCCGCCCTTGCAGCAAAGGCTCGTTCAGGATAACTTCCCGCCATAGCTGCTCCTTCCATCGAAAGATCATCGCTAAAAATAACTCCAGAATAAGATAATTCCTTGCGCAAGACGTCTTGCAACCAGACCTTCGAAAAACCTGCAGGCTGTGCATCAACCTGGTTATAGATTATGTGTGCCGGCATAATACCTCCCAATTGAGAAGCAAGTGTAGCAAAGGGTTTTATGTCGTCAGCAGATATCTCCGTTTGTGAACGTTCATCGCGTGGGATATCAACATGGGAGTCAGCGGCTACCCAACCATGTCCAGGAAAGTGCTTGCCCGTAGCCGTCATGCCCGCTTCCTGCATACCAGCAACATAAGCGCTAGCGACCTGGATAACGATCTCTGGATCACGATGAATCGATCGATCACCAATCACGGCACTGCGACCAAAATCCAGGTCTAGCACTGGCGCAAAGGATATATCGATGCCTAAAGACAGTATTTCCGCAGCCATCAGCCAACCATAATCCTTGGCTAAGGGTAATGAGGCATCCCCTTTACGATCATAGGCATCACCCAGCACCTTTAATGGCGGCAATCGCGTGAGCCCATCTTTAAATCGTTGAACACGCCCTCCTTCCTGGTCTACCGCAATGATAATTTCTGGCCGTATTTCACGAATTTCGGATACTAGGGATTGAACCTGTGTCACTGAGGCAAAATTTCGTTTGAACAAAATTAAACCACCCACTCCAGGGCGAGCTAAGGTCTCTTTCTCGATGGAGGTTAGCGCTAACCCTTCAACGTCTAACATCAATGGACCCAACGTCATAATTACTTCTCTTGTGGCAATAAATTTAGGCTTCAATAATGACATTGGAATAAAGGGATACGCAATCAAATAACGTCACAATGTCTTTATTTCTCATGCGAATACAGCCATGGGAGAGCGGCGCCCCCATCGGTTCGCCATCAGGGGTGCCATGAATGTAAATATATCGACGCATACTATCCACCGCCCCGCCTCGATTAACACCCAGTTGATTGCCACACAGCCACAGAATACGCGTTAAAATCCAATCTCGTGCAGGAAATTGCTTAGCGAGCGCTGCACCGTATACTTCACCCGTCGGTCGACGCCCAACAAACACAGCATTGATTGGCTGGCCAGCCCCTATTTTGGCTCGAATACGATGCAATCCCAGGGGCGTTTGCTCACTGCCCTGTTGATTTCCAGGCCCCGCTAATGCAGTAGAAATAGGCCATTCCTCCACTACGTTGTTCGATGACAAAGCGGTTAACCCGTCCACCACAGAACTAACATCGTACAGTTTGAGGCTTTGTTCTGAAATAGAAATGACTATCGATTGCTGAGAAATATGCTCACCTACTATGTTTATATGAAACCAAAATCTTGTTGAACTATTTGCTGTAGCATTAGAAAACGGTAATTGTAACTCGAAATACAGATTAACCGTTGGTTATTCTAAAGTTACCGGCACACCGGCAGAAATAAATCCTAGAAGCCGCTTAATCACCTCCCGAATAGGTGATTCCTCTCCCGTGTCATCATTATGCATAGCTTGTAACGCATCGTAATTGGACAGTGAAAATACCGCCGCTCCCAACGCAAAATGGGTATTCCAAAACAACGCCTTATCCGATAACTGAGGGCAAGCAGGTCGCAACATACTAATATAGCGATTCGACACCCTGCCATAACGTTCTCGTAAATAGTCGCGCAAATGACCTTGAGATTGTGTATATGCCAAACTTAGCAATCGCATAAACGAGGCAGTCCGATTGACGTCGTTACCATGCGCAGACGTGACCGCAGCAACGAGAAGGTCTAACAGGTCATCAAGTAACATCTCTTTGCCTTCTTCTTCCACCGTATCAAGCTGATCGCTTAGGGTATCAGACAAGGGCTCCAAGAAACGCACGAATACCGCCTGGATAAGGGCTTTTTTCGAGCCAAAATGATAATTAACCGCCGCCAGATTAACGTTTGCGGTACTGGTAATTGTCCGTAGAGAAGTCTCTGCAAAGCCTCGTTCCGCAAACAATGCCTCCGCAGCATTGAGGATGCGATCAACTGTATCTTTTTGAGCCATGAAACCACCTTGATTACACAACCTACTGCCTGCAGAACGGCTGTGAGCGCTTTAAACACCTGTTTGAAACATACGTTCGCAAAGGAATTCTGTCAAGGTAGTGATGAGACTAAAACTTACCCTATATTATGGCCATGGTAAAACCCCGCACGCATAAGCTGGCTACATATATTTATAGCTCTACCAATTGTTCACAGGATTTCTGCACAACGAGCAATGAAGAAAAAAGCTCCGGCAAGATCTCATCCACACTACACCTTTCTACCAACCGCTTTTCCACCTCTGTTGCCACACCTCGCAACCTCTCAGCGCCGAGCGTCCCCGCCAATCCCTTAAGGGCATGTGCCATACAGATAACATGATCAGCTTCATCATCCAGCAGAGCATCAGAAAACCGTAGTTGAAAGTCGCTGTACCCCTTAGTAAATGACTGTACTACACAAAGATACAGTGACTCTTTGCCTCCCAACCGTTCTAACGCGGCATTAATATCGACACCAGGCAGCGCACTTGGCAGTTCACTTGTCTCCTCAATAGATTGTACAACCCTAGCTTTGGTTACGTCTAAGGTCCCACTTAAGCCCTTTTCATTCAACCCTGACTCTTGCATTTCAAACCCTGAAAAGCGCTCCGCTAATAAGGCTTCAAGTACATCGACGTCAAGTGGTTTCGGCAAAAACGCGTTAGCCCCCATTCCGATGCACCGCTGTTTATCGTCTAATGTTGCATTAGCGGTTAACGCCACGACAAATAAGTCGTCCAACCGTGAGTCTTTTCTCATATGTGTCAGCGCAGTATAACCATCCATTACAGGCATCATCATATCCATCAACACCATATCGAAGGTTAACGCAGCCTCCGCCCCAACAGATGCCTCAATCGCCGCCAAAGCATCACGGCCATTTATTGCAGTTGTCACCTCAATATCATAGGTCTCGAGTATTCTCTCGAGAAGCGTGATATTACTATCGTTATCATCAACCACAAGGCAGTGCCTTCCTTTGTAAGTCGGCGTCTTATTATCTTCCCTCTGAGCTACATCTAACAAATTTGCCCCATTCATCACCTCGACAATTGAATAACACAAATCAATATTTGACATCGTATTAAGAAGACAGGCTGCCACCCCCATAGCCTTAAAAGATTCAACATCATTCAACATCGAATGATCAATAATAAAAATCAAATGCTTAGCGATACTCCTGCTTTTCAACATTTCTATTAACTGGGTGCAGGGCTGGTGATAACTCTTCCATTCCACCAGTGCTACCGCATATTGCACCGCTGAATATTGTTGCAATATGGTTAACGCATCATCACTGGTCGGATAATACGTGGTAGTGACATTAATACTGCCTAAATTATTATATACAAACTCCGCTATGGATGGACTTGACTCGATCAGTAAGACTTCATGGCCCGACATCACACCATACTCACCACCAATCGAAGTGGCATTTTTAACACTAACTGGAATGACGAAGGTAAACTCCGCACCTTCACCTAACTCACTCTCGACAGTTAACTCACCCCCCATTAACTGCACTATTTGTTTAGATATCGCCAACCCCAACCCAGTCCCGCCATATTTCCTGGTTGTTGTTGTGTCCTCTTGAGAAAATGAATTAAAAATATCCGCGCTATTTTCTTTCGAGATACCGATACCCGTATCCCTAACGGAAATAACAACTTCCCCATTCTGCGAGCTAAATGATGTCCATTGCATAAAGATAGTAATCGACCCTTTATCCACAAATTTTATCGCATTACTGACAAGATTGGTTAACACTTGATTATACCGTAATGGATCTCCCAATATTTCCGTAGGAAAGGTTTGAGACACCTGGACCAGTAAATCGATATTTCTCTCGGAAGCATCCAAAGAAAACATAGACCGAACCTTTACCACCTCATCATATAAATTAAAAGGTATCGATTCCAACTCCAGCTTTTCCTCTTCAATCTTAGAAAAATCAAGTAAATCGTTTACTAGCGACGATAGATTTTTCGCCGCCAGCGCCACCCTACCTACCGAGTCTCGTTGTAGGAAAGAGAGCTCACTTTGTCCTAATATACGGGTAAAACCTACAATCGCATTAATAGGTGTTCTAATTTCATGGGACATATTTGCCAAGAACCTGGCTTTAGCTTGGGTGGATTTGTCTGCAGTTTCTGCCGCCCTTGCTAAGGTCTTTAATTGAGAGGATCTCACCACATGAGTCGCAAAGAAAATCGCCAAAGCACAGACGACTAACGACGTAAGACCCACAACAATGAGCACATTAAGAATAGTGTTCGTCACCGAGGAAAAATCACTTAGCAATGAAAGCGTAATGTCACCCCCACTAAACGTGCGCTGAACCGAGTAGGTTAACAAGAGTGACTCGGGTTCATCCGTATAGCTTTCCCAATCATTGGCCTGATAAAACACCGTGGCTTTTTCATCCTGAATTATTATCGGCTGGTGCAATATGGCGCCAACTTTTGACAGTGAGAAAACAGGATCAACCACAACTTCTAGATAACCATGAATTTTCAACCCTCCGAGAGGAAAAAAAACGCTATACAACAGTGTGGTATCGTCCGCCTTCCAAAACACTGGCAACGTCTTGTAACGATCGCTACCTTCTCTCGACCGCAGTGCATGCCTTACGGTATTCGATATCACTTGGTCCATACGCCCCTGCGCCACAATGCCAAAAACATTTTTCACTTGAACATTATAAATCCTGAGGGCCAACAACTTTATCTGTCCTGATGTAACCAATCGTTGAAAAAACTGATTTTCCAATACCGCTGTCAACGCATTTACATTTTTTCTGCTATTTTCCCTTCGCATTAACTGCGAAAAATCCGCACTCTGTTTTACATCACTACCTATACGTTCAACATTCGTTAGCAATGCATCCAAGGCATCATCAACCACAAAAGCAACCGTTTTCCCCACCAGCCCCCGATGAGTACGCTCGGCAACATCCCGAAACTCAACCGCCCCTTGCCACACTGTACCTATCAGTACCAGTAGCAAAAAAAAGAGGGTTATGAATAACCGGAAATGTCCAACTGGACGGGTCATCGGTTTGCGAACCTTATTGACTTACAATGGGGAACTTATGCTGAATCCATTCATCCCACCCCTTACGAAACCAATATAATCGGGTATATCCTGCCCCCACCGCAATTTTTATGGCAGAAGAAGATCGCTTACAATGAATGCCGTTGCAATAAAATACCGCTGCACGATTCTTCCAATGCAGAACCGTTTCTAATGACTGCTCTGTTGTCTCTGTATCCGGTACATTAATGGCGCCTTCAATATGTCCTTTTTGATAGTCTGCAACTTTGCGGCTATCAATCACCACAAGATCATCATACTTCTCCGCCAAATCGAAAATATCTGAAGCATCGATTGTTTGCGCCCCCACAATCGCCTGCGGTGCCAACCACGACTCATCAGCATGCGCCCCTAAAGATATATGAACACAACTTAGTAGCATAACCCAACGTATGATGGCTATCATTTCACACCTCTAGATAATGGTAGTAACACTCCTCAGTGTATATCTGATATACAAGTAAGCTAACTATATTTACGCTATAAACACTCCTTAAACACACCTTGCCTGCTCAATAAAACACCAACCAAAAACGCCCCAAGCTTCACAACAACCCAACGAGTATCATGCAACCTCTGGGGCATTGTTAGTGCATCAATTACTTACGCTAACGTCGAATAACAGGTTATTACTGCGTCATGGTGAATGAATAATCGCTTACCTCGTCGAATACGTGTAGTTCAATCGCGTAAGTTGAATTAGCCAATAGATCGAGAGTACAGGTTTCAGTACCCTGATCAGTTTCATCACACTCAGTAACAGTGTTTCCATCTTGATCATAAACCTCAAATGCCGCGTCAGCAGAGCCTCGAATTGACGCTAGCGTGGCTGTGTAAGTAACATCAACATTATCAGTGGTAAATTGAACATAACCCGTATCAAAATCATTACTCGCTTTACCGGTACATGAAGTAGTGACAACGGAAAGAAGGGTTGGCTCAGAGACATCTTCGGAGCAAGGGCCAACAACACTAAAGTCAGTAGCATCTTTGTTAGAATTGTCTTGATAAATTAATGTGCCGGATAAACTAAGAGTATTTGAATCATTTTGACTGGGTAAAATAGTGTCTGTAAAGGTCACCTCGTCACTGCCAACATTTACACTGCTACATGCCTCCAGTAGAGTTTCAGT
>NVVG01000037.1 GCA_002402125.1 Moraxellaceae bacterium | reverse complement strand
ACCAGGTGACTCTTGCCAATACCACCGATGGCGGGATTACACGACATTTGCCCTAAGGTTTCTATGTTGTGAGTAAGCAGTAAAGTTTCCACACCCATACGAGCCGATGCCAATGCAGCTTCACTTCCTGCATGGCCTCCACCAATAACGATGACACCGTAACGCTTAGGGTAATCCACTCGATAAATCTCCAAAACAGGTATTCTATTTATTTACAGTCTAAATTGTTTAGATATAGTCCGTGTGGTATTAGGAATTGGGTTTCAGAAAGTGAAACGCTACTTCCGTGTAGCTGTTCTGCTGCGTCCTTGCAGCAGATCTTTCTGAAACCCAATTCATAACACCACACTAATCGCTAGATTCTAGAATCCTTGTTTCTAATTCGAAAGTTCCAGGTTCTATCCGGTAGCGTTAAGTATTCACTAAACAATCAATAAAAGGGGTCTAAGTATAAGGTGTTGGGAAATAATTAAAAGAGGTTGTATGTTTTTTGGGCATCATCAACCCGTAAATTGGCTTTATTTTATTGTTATATTCAATATTACTTGTTAGTAAGTACTTACAACGCGAATAAGCTATGTTTATTTGATTATTTGCCTATACAGAAACTGGAGAATATTCGGCCTAATAAGTCATCTGGGGTAAATTCGCCGGTTATTTCACTTAGGTGATCTWGGGTTAACCGTAGGTCTTCTGCTAATAATTCGCCGGCWCCATTTTCGAGTAACTGCTTTTGTCCAACCGTTAAATAATGTCGTGCTTGTTTTAGTGCTTCTAGATGTCGTTGGCGAGCGGTAAAACCACCTTCCATTGCCGATTGATATCCCATGGCRTTTTTTAGGTATTCTCTAAGATCATCGATACCAGTGCCATGTTTGGCCGATAGACGAATGGTTGGTAATTCTGTTTCTGCATTTGATTCCGTTGCTTCTACAACACCAGGCGTTTCATTAGTGGTATCTATTTTATTGCGAATCACGATGACTTTGGCTAAATCCGGTAACTCTTGGAAAAACTCAGGCCACTGACTTTGTATTTCATTCTGTTTTACCTCTGCCGCGTCGACTAATAGCAGAACCCGATCTGCTTCTTTAATTTCTGACCAGGCTCTACGAATGCCTTCTTTTTCGACAGCATCGGGACTTTCTCTTAATCCGGCGGTATCAATAATATGTAATGGCATGCCATCGATATGGATATGTTCTTTTAGTAGATCCCGAGTCGTACCTGCGATATCAGTAACAATTGCAGTATCTCGCCCAGCCAACGCATTTAATAAACTGGATTTTCCTGCATTGGGTTTTCCAGCTAACACTACCTTCATGCCTTCTTTGAGCAATACACCTCGATTGGTTTCTTTTAACACTACATCTAATTGTTCGATAATCGATGCTAAATCATTTTTTACTTTTCCATCGGCCAAAAAATCAATTTCTTCTTCTGGAAAATCGATGGCGGCTTCGACGTAGAGCCTTAGGTTTATCACTTGCTCGACCAAAATATGTATCTGGTCTGAGAAAACGCCATTGAGTGAACGAATCGCGCAACGTGCTGCTTGTTCAGAAGCACTGTCAATGAGATCGGCGATGGCTTCTGCTTGGGCTAAATCTAATTTGTCGTTTAGAAATGCTCTTTCGGAAAATTCTCCAGGGTTTGCCATTCGAGCACCAAGATTAAGTACTCGGTTTAATAAGCTTGTCATTACTACAGGACCACCGTGACCTTGTAGTTCAATAACATCTTCACCAGTAAAGGAATTTGGACCAGGGAAAAATAGTACTAGGCCTTCATCAATGACTTCTGTCGTTTCAGCCAAAAATTGCTGGTAGTGTGCGTAGCGTGGGGTGAATTCCTTTTTCTTTTGAATAAGCTGTAACGCGATCGATTTTGCTTTAACACCCGATATACGAATAATACCCACTCCACCTCGGCCAGCGGGAGTTGCTTGGGCGGCGATGGTATCGGGGATATATATTTCGTCGTTCATTATTCTATTTCTCTAAAAATACATAGTTCTAAACATGCTTTATTCAAAAAATTTTGAATAATAAAAAGGGCTCATATAGAGCCCTTTTTATTATTCATTTTCTGCTGCTTTTTCTATGCTGCGTGTTATGTACCACTGCTGCGTAATGGATAGCAGATTGTTGGTTACCCAATAAAGTACAAGACCCGATGGGAAGAATAAGAAAAACACACCAAATATAAGCGGCATCATTTTCATCATCTTCGCTTGCATTGGATCAGGTGGAGCCGGATTTAACGTTTGTTGGAAGAACATGCTTGCTGCCATGATGATTGGCAATACAAAATACGGATCCATTACTGATAGATCTTGAATCCAACCAAAAAATGGCGCCTGACGTAATTCAACACTTTCCAATAATGCCCAGTACAATGCTAGAAATACTGGCATCTGGATGATTACCGGTAAACAACCACCCAATGGGTTAATTTTTTCTTCTTTGTATAACTTCATCATCTCCGCAGATAACTTCTGACGATCATCGGCATGACGTTCGCGAATTTCAGTTAACTTCGGTGTTACCCGGCGCATATTTGCCATCGAACGATAACTTGCCGCAGACAATGGGAAAAATAGTGCTTTTACGCTGAGGGTTAATAAGATAATTGCAATGCCCCAGTTCTCTACAAAACCATAGAACCAGTTCAATAATAAATACAATGGTTTTGAGATAAAGAACAATGGACCATAATCAACTACAAGATCTAAGCCTTTGTCCGGTGCTGCCTCTTCCAGTGTCTTTAATATTTTTGGTCCCGCATAAAAACTATTGCTAAAGGTGTGCTGATCACCGGCATTAACTTGAACCGCTGGGGTCACATAACTAATAATATAATTATCGCCACCCATACGTGTTTGATAACTGTGTGTTATAGACTGATCAGGAATCCATGCACTCATAAAATAGTGCTGGATAAAGGCCAACCAACCACCAGTTATTTTTTTATTGAGGGGTTCTTCAGTAAATTCATCGAAGGTTTTTTTATTGTAAGGCTTATCAGCATCCCAATATGCGCCACCGATAAAGGTTGGTAAACCAAAACCACTGGTATCCAAACCAGGATCGGCACTGCCATCACGCTTAATCTGTGCAAATAGTCCTGCAGACCAGGTTTCATTGGAAACGTTATTAACAATAACGTCCATATTCACCAGATACTGTGCCCGGTTAAAGGTGAATCGCTTGGTAATTTCCACCCCGTTATCCTGAACCAAGGATAAATCTACACGTAAACTATCGTTATCGCCCATAGCATATTCAGAATACTCTGATCGATACAAGGGTCTACTCGTCGCCTTATCGGTACCATTTTTTCCCACCAAGCCACTTTGTGCAACATAGGTATGGCTGTCATTCTGCGCTAGCAAGGTAAATGGCACGTCCGGTTGATCAATTGATTCCGGATAGTCTAAAAATTGTACCGAAACAATATCGCCACCGACTGGATCAAGCTTTACTAACAATACGTCAGTTTCAATGGATATTAGTGCTTTGCTTATTGGTTGTTTAACTTCAGCAATGTTTGTTACTACGGCATCTGGCAAACTCGGTATATCTTGAGAAGTCGCTGGTGCGCTTGGTATGCCGTTTGAAGCACTTGCAACAGCAGTAGATAATCCATCTGCCTGTGGGTAACTTTGTGTATTACTTTGTGCGGTGGTAGCAACCGCTGCTTTGCCGTAATCGTCTTGCCATTGCAAGATCATCAGGTAAGAAACGACGGCTAAACCTATTATAAGAAGTGTACGTTGGATATCCATAGCTGTTACTTATTGTTTTCTAAGGTTTTTTTTACGCAGTAGTGGAATTCTTCTGGAACCATATCCACACCACCCGAATGCCAAGGGTTGCATTTTAGCAGCCGCAACATAGAGAGATAAAAGCCTTTCCAAGCACCATATTGCTCGATAGATTGCTGTGCATAACAAGAACACGTAGGGTAAAAACGACAATGAGGAGCCATCATCGGACTGATAAAGTATCGATAACCGTTAATTAGGGCAATCAGCAAGGATTTCATCAAAATGCATTGCCTAAGTAATGGTTGGAGCTCAGGCAGTTTTCTTTTGTTTGTTTGCTGTACGTTTTCTCAATACTCGTTGCCATGTTTGGTCCACCATGTTCCTAAGCGCTGAAGCATCAAGTTGTTTTGCTCCGCGGCGGCTCAAAACAACGATATCCAAGCCTTCTAACTGGTGTTGATGGTTTCGAAACGATTCTCTTACGATACGTTTAAATCGGTTTCGATCAACGGCCCTTTTTAGGTTCTTTTTGGCTACCACTAAACCCAAACGAGCTGGAGTATCATTTTGGTTATCGAAGGCTAGTACGAGAAGTTCTGCGGTACCAACCTTGATATCAACGTGATCAAATACACATTTAAAATCATGTGAGGTTAATAACCTCTGATGAGGTCTAAATGCGTAGTGTGTCACTCCAAACAAATACGATTACGCAGATAAACGCTTACGGCCTTTAGATCTGCGACGCTTAACTACGTGCTGACCATTTTTGGTAGACATGCGTGAACGGAAACCGTGAGTACGCTTACGCTTGATGTTGCTTGGTTGAAAAGTTCTTTTCATGATAATTCTCTAAAAGATCGAAAGCTGGTTTTTAAAATGAAAACCATGTTTGTAACGTTAATTTCAGAAGCCCAAAGTAAAGCTCTAAAAAAGAGGGAGAATTCTAGTGATTTTGGCCCTCTCTGTCAATCAAGAAATTGGGGTGATTTTCGGGTTGGGTGGTAGTTAGTATTTAATAGTTTATTTATATATATAAGATAATGTTTATAATAATAAGGGGTGCTATTATCAGTGTATAAGTCATTTAACTCTTTATATTACAGTAACTTATGTTAATGATAAGCTTGTGCCTTATTGATGTATTAGCTGCTGGAAACCAGGGGTATGAAATGTGGATAAGTCTAGGTAGTAAGTTATGCACATTTCTACCCATAGCTTTGTTACCTATACATACAATGTTTCTATACAGTTTATCCACATGCAAAAAAGTGAATAAATTGTGATTGGCAGTAATAAATGGGTTAAATTTAACCAATAAATATGGCAAGTACGATTTTGCACTCAATCAAGCTGCAGTTAAATTGGTTATTTATTGAGTGGTTTTTAACCAGTTTTTTTTGCCCCAGGGATTATTTTACTATTTAGAAAAAAGCCCTTATTTTTCAGGTAAATATTTTTGTTTTCCCTGTGGATAAGTTATATAAAGCGGAGTACTATTTACCTCTTTTCTATGTAATACATTCATCTTTTGGGAGCATGCCAAGTGAGCAGTGCGCTATGGCATAAATGTCTAGACCGGTTGCAAGAAGAGCTTCCGTCTCAGCAGTTTAATATGTGGATTCGACCTTTGCAGGTTGAACCGCAGGGCGATGATCTACGTTTGTTAGCTCCCAACCGTTTTGTACTGGATTGGGTCAGTGATAAATTTATTTCACGGATAACCGACCTATTGGACGAATTGTCTGATGCCGATATACATCCTTGTGTGGTGTTAGAGATCGGTTCCAAATCTTCAGCTCGACCTGCATCATCAGCGACTCCCTCTAATTCTTCCAGAGGTACTTCAGTTTCAACCGAAGCGGGCGCATCCGGTCGTACAGTCACTAAAGTTAGTAATCCAACACCAAACAGGTCCACTACTGCAAGCGGTAGAAAGGTCGATCTTGGTGGCTCAATCAAACACAAAAGCAGCCTGAATCCCAATTTTGTATTTGACAACTTCATTGAGGGTAAATCTAACCAATTGGCTCGGGCAGCAGCAACCCAAGTAGCCAATAACCCAGGACATGCGTACAACCCGCTATTTTTGTACGGTGGCGTTGGTTTGGGTAAAACACACTTGATGCACGCTATAGGCAATCAGATTGTTGCCCAGAACCCCAATGCTAAGGTGGTTTATTTGCATTCTGAGCGCTTTGTTGCCGATATGGTAAAAGCCCTTCAGATTAATGCGATTAACGAATTTAAACGTTTCTATCGCTCCGTTGATGCCTTGTTAATTGATGATATCCAATTCTTCGCCGGCAAGGAGCGATCTCAGGAAGAGTTCTTCCACACTTTTAATGCTTTGCTCGAAGGTGGGCAGCAGATGATTCTTACCAGTGACCGCTACCCAAAGGAAATTATAGGGGTTGAGGAGCGTTTAAAGTCTCGGTTTGGTTGGGGCCTTACTGTTACCGTTGAGCCTCCAGAGCTCGAAACTCGGGTCGCGATACTGATGAAAAAAGCGGAGCAAGCGAAGATTGATCTGCCCCATGAAGCGGCATTTTTTGTCGCTCAGCGCATCCGTTCTAATGTGAGGGAGCTTGAAGGCGCACTGAAGCGTATCATCGCTAATGCCCACTTTACCGGTCGGGCCATTACGGTGGACTTTGTTAAAGATTCGTTAAAAGACTTACTTGCATTACAAGATAAGCAGGTGGGCATTGAAAATATACAAAAGATCGTTGCCGAGTATTTTAAAATAAAGATGTCGGATATGCAGTCGAAACGGCGCAGTCGATCGGTTGCTAGACCTCGCCAAATTGCGATGGCGTTGGCGAAGGAACTAACCAATCACAGTTTGCCGGAAATTGGCGACGCCTTTGGTGGTAGAGATCACACCACGGTGTTGCACGCCTGTCGTAAAGTCAAAGAGCTTCGCGAGACAAACTCTGATGTTGGAGAAGATTACAGTAACTTATTACGTTCATTAACTACTTAGTATATAGCTATGTATAAAATATAGTTAGTGATTACTAACTTACGTTATTAGGATAAAGTATGAAATTTAGCGTATCACGTGAAAGCCTACTCACCCCTCTTCAGCACGTTGCTGGTGTAGTAGAACGTCGTCAAACACTGCCTGTGTTATCCAATGTATTAGTGGTTGTGGAAGGTGACTCATTATCCATAACGGGAACGGATCTAGAGGTTGAGTTAGTCGCGAGAATTACTCTCGATACGCCTGCAGAAATTGATGGGGAAATTACCCTTCCAGCTAAGAAGGTAATGGATATCTGTAAATCACTACCTGCTGAAGCAATGATTACCTTTGAGCAAGAAGAGCAGAAAATGAAAATTAGGGCGGCAAGAAGTCGCTTTTCTTTGGCGACACTTCCAGCGAATGAATTTCCCAATCTTGAAGATACTGCCAGCACCAGCGAGTTTACTATTAATCAGGGTTACCTGAAACAAACCATTGATAGAACTAGTTTTGCGATGGCTCAGCAAGATGTACGTTTTTATCTGAATGGTATGTTATTGGAGTTAACTCAAAACTCGTTAAAAACAGTGGCAACAGATGGGCACCGGTTGGCACTTTGCACCGCTGAGATCCAATTTTCTACAGAAGGCATAACCCAAGCAATCGTTCCTCGTAAGGGAATATTGGAGTTGGCCCGTTTATTTTCGGACGATGATGCTGATGTAGCCGTCACTCTTAGCTCAAATCATATTCGTGCAGAAATACCTTCCTTACGCTTCACGTCTAAATTGGTCGATGGAAAGTTCCCGGATTATGACAAGGTACTTCCTAAGCAGGGAGATAAACTTGTTATCGGTGATAAGTCAGAAATGAAGCAATCATTCTCTCGAGTAGCGATCTTGTCGAATGAAAAATTTCGAGGGGTAAGAGTTCGTCTCGAGAATGGAACACTGACTTCGGTTGCTAACAACCCAGAACAAGAAGAAGCCGAAGAAGTTATTAACGTGAATTATGAAGGTCCAGAGTTGGAGATTGGCTTTAACGTTAGTTATATTCTCGATGTGCTGAGTGTTGTGAAGAGTGACACCATCCATATGACCTTGGCTGATTCTAATAGTAGTGCATTGATTACAGATGGCGAAGACCCATCAGCTATGTATGTTGTTATGCCGATGAGACTATAAGCGCGGGATAGTTGCAGAGACGTAGTGGCATAATACGTGCCTATAAAGACGCTTGAGGTTAACGATGTACGTAATTTGCATAGAGCAAAACTGCAATGTTCACCGCTAGCTAATCTTATTGTTGGGCCAAACGGTAGCGGAAAGACTTCCCTACTAGAGTCCATAACAATGTTAAGCCAAGGTAAGAGTTTCCGTAAGACCCAGAAAAAGAGTGTTATAGCGGATGCACAGGATAACCTAACAATATCTGCCTTACTCTCGTGTGTAGGCCAGTTCGATGCCGACGTAAGAGTGGGTATCAGTAAGTTTAGTAATGGTAAAACGCTCGCTAAGATAGCGAATGAGAAAATCGGCAGGGTATCAGAGGTTGCTTCTCTGTTACCTGTTTGTGTTATAGAACCGAATAGTACAGAAGTAATTGAGGGTAGTCCTAGCGTAAGACGGCAGGTATTAGATTGGGGTGTGTTCCACGTGGAACATAGTTTCATAGGGCAATGGCGTATCTTCAGCAATGCATTAAGGCAACGAAATGCTTTGTTGAAGCATAGAACATCGGATACGAGCCAACTCAAATATTGGGATGCCATACTCTGCCCAGCTGCTGAAGAGATTACTCGAGCACGATTGCGTTATTTTGAAGATCTGGAAAATGAACTTGCAGGTTCATTAGCATTTTTCTTTGATACAACACCCGTTACTGTAACCGTTGATAACGGCTGGGACATTACATCTAGTTTTGTTGAGTGCTTAGAGAGTAATTTAGATAAGGATCGACGATACGGTTATACCAGTGTCGGTCCTCATAAAGCAGACCTATCCATAATGACCTGTGGTCATATGGCTAAAGATTTTCTTTCTAGAGGTCAAAAGAAGCTTAGCGTATATGCCCTACGGTTAGCTCAAGTGGAACATTATCAACGGGTGACCGGCAACAAGGTAACCCTGTTATTGGATGATTTACCTTCAGAACTGGACAAGGCGAACTGTAAAAAGGTTTGCCAGCAGATTAAACGTTTGGGTTGCCAGGTATTTATCACATCGATAGATTCCTCTGACCTGAATAATATGATTACAGAAGTGTTGTCACCAAAGGTGTTCCACGTGGAACATGGAGTGATGACCCCATGAACTATCCCACTGCGGAGATAAGCAATGAGTGAGAATAACGAATACGATTCTTCTAGTATCCAGGTTCTAAAGGGACTCGATGCTGTGCGTAAACGCCCGGGAATGTACATCGGCGATACTGATGACGGCACAGGTTTACACCATATGGTGTTTGAAATCGTTGATAACTCGATTGATGAGGCACTGGCTGGGCACTGTAGTGAGATAAATGTAATTATTCATCCCGATGAGTCTATCAGTGTCTATGATAACGGCCGCGGTATTCCTACGGACATACATGAAGAAGGTGTATCTGCCGCCGAGGTAATCATGACGGTGTTACATGCCGGTGGRAAATTCGATGACAACAGCTACAAGGTGTCCGGTGGCCTGCATGGTGTGGGGATTTCTGTGGTAAATGCCCTTAGTAGCGAACTGAAATTGACTATTCGACGCGCCGGAAATGTGTTTGAACAAACGTATATTCATGGTGAACCGCAAGCACCACTGGCTCAAGTGGGTGAAACTGAAAAAACTGGTACCAGTGTACACTTTAAGCCGTCTCCGAAAACCTTTACCAAGATAAAGTTTTCTCACGATATATTGGCAAAACGTCTGCGTGAACTGTCCTTTCTTAACTCTGGGGTAAGAATTGTACTTAACGATGAACGTTCTGGTGTCGAGGATGTATTTGAATATGAAGGTGGACTGGGAGCTTTTGTCGATTATTTGAATCAAAATAAGACGACGTTAAACCCCGTAATGCACTTCAGCGCCTTCAAAGACTGTGACAATGGTGATAGTGTCGAAGTTGAAGTGGCAATGCAGTGGAATGATAGCTACCAAGAGAATCTATTCTGTTATACCAATAACATACCTCAGAGGGATGGCGGTGCACATTTGGCGGGTTTTCGCTCTGCCCTTACCCGTGGCCTGAATACTTTCATGGATAAAGAGGGAATGTTAAAGAAAGAAAAGGTCGCTACAACCGGTGATGATGCACGTGAAGGGCTGACTGCTATTGTCTCTGTGAAAGTCCCTGATCCAAAATTCTCCTCTCAAACCAAGGACAAACTTGTCTCTTCAGAGGTGAAAGCGGTTGTTGAATCGGTTGTGGGAGAAAAATTGAGTGAATATTTGCTAGAAAACCCGAGTGAAGCCAAGTCTATCTGCAGCAAGATCATTGATGCTGCGAAGGCTAGAGATGCGGCACGTCGTGCGAGAGAGATGACTCGGCGTAAGGGCGCGCTGGATATCGCCGGTCTACCGGGGAAATTGGCGGATTGCCAAGAAAAAGACCCTGCATTATCCGAAATATACTTAGTGGAAGGGGACTCCGCTGGAGGATCAGCGAAACAAGGTCGTAATCGTAAGAACCAAGCTATCTTACCGCTAAAGGGTAAAATCCTTAACGTTGAAAAAGCCCGCTTTGATAAGATGATATCGTCTCAAGAAGTGGGAACACTCATTACTGCTTTGGGGTGTGGTATAGGAAGAGATGAATATAATTTAGAGAAATTGCGTTATCACAGCATTATTATCATGACAGATGCTGACGTCGATGGAGCTCATATACGTACCCTTCTGTTGACCTTTTTCTTTAGACAGCTTCCAGAATTGGTAGAACGTGGTCACATATTTATCGCTCAGCCTCCACTATATAAGATTAAGCGTGGTAAGCATGAGCAATATCTAAAAGACGAAGACGCTATGAGCGAATACTTAACGCAATCTGCAGTAGATGGTACGTCATTTTATGTAAACCCAGACGCTCCGCCTATAACAGGTTCTGCATTAGAGACGCTTATGAAGGAGTTTCAAGCGGTTAATGCTCTCGTAGAAAGACGAAGTCGAATCTATCCAGAACGGATATTGGAACCACTTGTCTACGCGCCGGCTATTGGCGAATCGATGATGGAAGATAAAGAAGCCATTACCGCTTGGTGTGAGCAATATTCGAGTGCACTTAATGCTATTGCGGATCCGTCTGAGCGTTTTACTGTTGAAGTGTTTGAAGATAAGGAATTGCACGTGTTTTTACCCAAAATAACCTGGGTAAATCACGGGATTCCTTATGAATATACCTTTAGCCGTGATTTTCTGAATACTAATGATTATAAGGAAATGAACCGCATCGGTGGCATTCTTAATGACTTGGTTGAAACTGGTAGTTACGTTCAACGGGGTGAAAAGGTTAAGGAAATCGATAGCTTTAAGGAGGCTGTTGAGTGGTTAATGAAGGAATCACGTAAGGGTCACATGATTCAACGCTATAAGGGTCTGGGTGAGATGAATCCAGAGCAGCTTTGGGAAACAACCATGGATCCAGAGCAGCGTAGAATGCTGCAAGTTACCGTGGAAGATGCGATTGCGGCGGATCAGATATTTACCACGCTGATGGGTGATCATGTAGAGCCGCGTCGTGAGTTTATTGAAAAGAATGCGTTGAATGTTGCCAATTTGGATGTTAGCGGAGAGTTATTTAACTATATGGGTGTTTGATTTGATGTGTAGATCTTATGCATTCCCACGCAGGAGCATGGGAACGAGGAATGTGTTTTCTTCGGTGTAGATCTTATGCATTCCCACGCGGGAGCATGGGAACGAGGAAAAAAGCCAGTACTTGTGTTAGCAGGTTCTGGCTTTTTTATGTATCCATTTTAACGTAAGAGAATCAAAAGGAATCATGTAAGTAAGTGCTTCCTAACCTACTAAGCAAGCTCTTTCGAGGTTTTTCTCATCCAATCTTCGATTTCTTGGGTTAATTCCTTGGGTTTTCTACCCGCTGTATCAATCTTCTTGCCGACTCTGATCTTAATGACACCGGGGTTTTTCTTGATTTTATTGGGTGGCCAAAACTTTCCTGAGTTGTGAACAATGGGTAATATGGGGCATTTTGCTTGAATGGCCAACATAGAGCCACCGGCAAAATGCGCTTTAGTCTCACCTCTATCAACCCGTGTACCTTCCGGGAATATCAATACACTGACACCATCATTTAGTCGGTCTTTACCTTGGCTGACTAATTGTTTAAGTGCATTTTGTTTCTTGGTCCTATCAATAATGATGGGATTGAGGGATCGCAGGGTAAAACCTACAAACGGAATATAAAATAGCTCCTTTTTTGCCGCTACACATTGAGGAGCAAAATAAGATTGGAGGAAAAAGGTTTCCCAACTACTCTCGTGGTTGGAGACAACAACGCAGACTTCCTCAGGTATGTCTTCCGGGTTTTCCATTTCGAAGCGAATATTACAGGTGACTTTCAACCACCAACCTAGAAAGCCAGTCCAGACAAATATCCACGGATGACGGACTTTGAAAGGAAACAGAAACGCAATGGGGGTTACAAATATACTGTAGAGGATGATACTTACGGCATAACCCAAATGGAAAAGTAAACCACGTATGAAACTGATCAAAATATAACCTCATTTAACGATAGTGAGCCGTTAGTTACTTGTTTGCTTGTTTATTAAGCTGTTGCTAATAGATTGTTCACAAAATCAGCAAGGTTATTATAAACCGCAATATTTTTTAATGGTGAGTACTCAGGGTCCTTTAGTTTAACTAAAGATTTTTGTCCCTTCCCCGTTTTAACCAATACAACAGTACAGCCAGCTTTAATACCGGCTTCTAAGTCTCGAATGCTATCGCCAATAACAACAACATCAGTTGTTAGAGGAATCGAGAGCGCATTGGATATTTGATGCATTAACCCTGGTTTGGGTTTCCTGCAATCACAGTCGTCCGCTGGGCCATGTGGACAATAAGCAATGTGGGCTATTTGTCCACCTGCGGCGTTAACCAGTGTTACTAGTTTATGATGCATTGCCTCCAGTATCTGGTTATCGAAATAACCCCGAGCTAGCCCCGATTGATTGGTGGCAATCGCAATTGAATAGCCGGCTTTACTGAGAGCGGCAATTGCCTCAATACTGCCTGGGATCGGAATCCATTCATCGGCACTCCGAATGTAATTATCGGAATCCTGATTGATAACACCGTCTCTATCCAAAATGATTAATGCTGGTTTCATAATTCTTTAGTTTTGTTCATGATCCGTATTGCTGCTTTAGTACCGGTTTAGTACAGGTTTATTGCAAGACGGAAATATCGGCTATTTCCAAAAATAATTGATGTAATTCTTGTAGCAAGGCTAATCGATTATTTTTAACGGTTTCATCCTCTACATTAACCATGACGTTATCAAAAAATGAATCTACGGGCTCTTTCAATTCAGCCAGTGAACTGAGCATAGCGTTGTAGTCCCTAGGGCTTGTTTCATTAAAGCTATTTGATTTTTCTGCGATAATGGCGGCTAACACCTTTTCTTCATCGGCTTGAAATAGTTCGCTGTTAACCTTGGGTAACGCAGTATCTTGTTCGCGCTTACTTAATATATTCCCGACACGTTTGTTTGCAGCCGCTAAAGCTTCGGCGGCGGGCAATGCCTTAAAGGATTTAACCGCTTGAACGCGTAGATAGAAATCCAGCGGTGCAGTAGGTTTAACACCCAGAACTGCCTTAACTATATCGGTGCTGACGCCCTCTTCTTGGAACCAAGCCATATAACGACCTTGCAAGAAATTGAGGAAATCCGTTTTGATCGATGGGTTGGTTAACTTATCTTCATACAGCGCAGCGGACTGTTCAAATAGAGCAACAAGATCTAACGGTAATTGTTTTCCAATGATAATTCGAAGTACACCCAATGCTGCACGTCGTAACGCATAAGGATCCTTATCACCGGTAGGTTTTTTTCCAATGCCTAAAATTCCTACTAGGGTATCAATTTTGTCTGCGATTGCTACAGCGGCCCCAGTTAACGAGCTTGGTAACTTGTCACCGGAAAATCGTGGTTGATATTGTTCATTTAAAGCCAAACCAACTTCATCGGGCTCGCCATCATTGGCGGCATAGTAGGTTCCCATAATGCCTTGTAGATCGGGAAATTCATTGACCATATCCGTAGACAGATCCGCTTTACATAATAGACCGGCGCGTTCAGCCCACTGCGCATTACCACCGACTTTTTCAGCGATGGTTTTTGCCAGCTGGCTAACCCGATGAGATTTTTCCAATAACGTCCCTAACTGTGCTTCAAAAACAACCTTGCTTAGTGGCTCATTGTGTTGCTCAAGGGTTTTCTTTTTATCTGTTTCAAAAAAGAACCGTGCATCGGATAGTCGAGGACGTATCACTCGCTCATTGCCACCGGATACTTTTGATGGATCATTACTTTCTATATTTGCGACGGTGATAAAGTGAGGCAGGATTTTCCCATCGCTATCCAAAATTGGAAAATACTTTTGATGTTCCTGCATGGCACTGACTAGCGCTTCTTGCGGTACCTGAAGAAAATCCGTATCGAAATTTCCTATGATAGGTACTGGCCATTCCACTAACCCTGTGACTTCATCAAGTAAATCCTTTTCTATAGAAGCTGTGCCTGCTGACGTTTTTGCGATTGCTTTAACACCGTCGAGGATCTTTTGTTGTCTGCTGTTGTAATCGGCGATAACAAAACGCTCGGCCAATTGTTGTTCATAACTGGCGGGAGACTCTATGGTGAAAACATCGGGACTATGGAAACGGTGTCCTCGGCTTTGATTACCGGCGGTTTTTCCAAGTATGGAGCAATCGATGACAGCATTACCAAATAACACGACTAACCAATGTACCGGACGGACGAAAGCGTCTCTATGGGCGCCCCATGTCATGCGTTTTGGAATAGGCAGTTTATTCAATGACTGTTCGATAATGCCAGGTACTAATTCGCTGGTTTGCTTGCCCTGTTGTACTGAGCGAAACACTAACCAAGCACCGTTATCTGTCTCAAGAGTATCCAGTGCGTCAAAATCTACACCACAGGATCGAGCAAAACCTAAGGCAGCTTTTGATGGGTTACCTTCTGCATCTTTGGCAGCTTTTAGTGCCGGGCCCTTCTTTTCTATTGAACTGTCTGGTTGTTGTGTTATTAGACCAGTAACCTTAACGGCAAGACGTCGAGGTGTAGCATAAGGCGTAATAGAATCGAAGCTTAGTTTGTGATGGACGAGTCCGTCATTGATACCTGCACTAAAAGCCGTCATTAGCTTTTTTAATGCTTTTGGTGGTAACTCTTCTGTGCCCAATTCGATGAGTAAATCATTACTTACTGACATGGTGGTCTCTATTTCGTTGTTGTTTTGCTAACGTTTGGTCATTGGCTTTGGAAAAAAGGCTTCTTAGAGCCGACAAATCAGGATGCTGCCTTTTTTGATTTTGTATTTTCAGACTTTGATTTTTCAGACGTGGATTTTTCAGACTTGGATTTTTTTTGCTTTGCTTTTTTTGAATTCGCTTGTTCCAACTTCGCTGCGTCTGCTGTCAGCTTTTCAAGAACTTCGCTGCGCAAAGGTTCTGGCGCCAAAGGAAACCCCAATGCATGACGAGTATTAAAATAAGCCTGTGCAACGGCACGCGCTAAACTGCGTACGCGCAAGATGAAACGTTGTCGCTCGGTAACTGAAATCGCATGGCGAGCGTCCAATAGATTAAACGCATGGGAGGCTTTTAATACATATTCGTAGGCTGGTAGTGGTAGTTGTTGTTCGATGAGCTTTTGACTTTCTTGTTCATAATCATCGAATGCCTTAAACAAACACTCAACGTTGGCATGCTCAAAGTTAAAGGTAGACATTTCCACTTCATTTTGGTGAAACACATCACCGTAGGTGACTGTGCCAAAGGGGCCCTTGGCCCACACCAAATCGTATATGCTATCGACACCTTGTAAATACATGGCGATACGTTCGAGTCCGTAAGTGATCTCACCGGTGACGGGAAAACAGTCGAGCCCACCGACTTGTTGGAAATAGGTAAATTGGGTAACTTCCATGCCATTGAGCCATATTTCCCAGCCCAAACCCCAGGCTCCCAACGTTGGGGATTCCCAGTTATCTTCCACAAAGCGAATATCGTGGGTTAATGGGTCAATACCTAACTGGCGTAAGGATTCTAAATACAGTTCTTGGATATTATCCGGTGATGGTTTTAACACAACTTGGAATTGATAGTAGTGTTGTAGGCGGTTGGGGTTTTCACCGTAACGGCCATCCGTCGGCCGCCGGCAAGGTTGCACATAGGCGGCGCTCCAGGTTTCAGGCCCAATCGAGCGTAAGAAGGTTGCAGGATGAAAGGTGCCTGCCCCTACTTCCATGTCTAATGGCTGGGTGATGACACAGCCTTGTTTTGCCCAAAATGTTTGAAGGGCAAATATTAAACCTTGAAAGGTCGAAACATCAAAATCGAGAGTATCGCTCATAGTGTTTTGTTATCCAAAGCGCCGAATAATATGCGCCGTACCAATTGTGTATTACTTGCCATAGTGATTTATGATCGTGACCATAAAGCCCATAGCAAAACGCGATATTATACCTGTTGCGCTTAGGCATATATAGAGGGAAGGATAGTAGCTTGGCGCTATTTGGAAGGTTATGTTAACTATTTCGTAAGTAAGTACTAACTATAGCTGCAAATCAGGCTGCAAAACCTCATTGCCTAAGTTAACTCTCTTTATAAGGGAATAGAAAGGGTGATTTTTGCCCCCGAAGGCAGGGTGCTATTGTCTGCATCGGTGTAATTGGTTAACTTTATGGAACCCGCATTGTCGCCTTCTTTATGGGACTGAATGAGTTTGTTGGCAAAGAATAATCCCAACCCGGTAGAATGGGACTCGACGGTAATGGATCCCTGGGTGAACTCACCATCTAACATATCTTCCGGAAATCCTGGACCGTCATCTTTGATGATGAAATAGAGATATTGCTCGTCTTCTTCAGCGGATAGCTGAATAGTGTGTGCCCCTGCCTTTATACTGTTATAGATAAGGGTATCAAGAATTACAAACAGCACACCATTATCAAAGAAACCACTAACCTCTTCGTCACAATCCAAAACAAAGTTTAACTTGTGGGCGGCAACGGTATAACTATGACGGGCAATCACCTCTTCTAGAAACTCGATGGCAAAATGTTGATTCACATGGGCAAAGAAGTCATCACTGAGAGACTTATAACTAGCCAATACTCGGACCAATTCATTGCCAATAAAGTGCGATTCACTTTTTATGGATTGAACTTGTTGTTGTTGCTTATCGGATAATGAGACTTGTTCGAGCAAGCCGTCGATCTCACCAAACATTAACCCAAGGCGATTCTTAATTTCATGAATCGATGCTGCGAGCAGCTCGCCTCGAATATCGTCATCACTCATCGCTCGATTCCTTCTTAGCAGGGCTACTGGCATCATCACTGGAACTATCATCACCGGTGATCTCATCCCACTGGAATTTTAATTGCTGGATTGTTGCATAGCGAGGATCTGATTCAGGAAGAGACAACATTTTTTTAAACAGTTCGTCACATTTCATTGTAAGCTTACGATCGGGTCGGCCTTTCTTGAAACGGCCTATAATAGCCGTCAATGTACCGAGGAAAATATCTTCGTCGGCATTATTGTACCCACAGGCCCGAAGATAAAGCTCTAATGCATCTTCTATATCGTCTCGTTCTAATAGTTCATCACCGCGTTGTTTGATTTTAGCCAGACGTTCGTCGGGTCGATTAGAAAGATAAATTTCAATAAGGCGGTGGTATTTTGTCTGCAATCGTTTGTTGTTGCCGATGGCTTTTAGCAACTCCGTGCCGTAAGTCAGGGCGACTTCTTCTGACTCAAATTGTAATTTGGTATTAAAGATATCCAATTTGTCATCAAATGTAAGATTGGCAGCAGAGTTGATTATTGCCTCTGCCGCACTGTAGGCCAATTTTCCCTCTTCCGCTTTGCCTGAGTTAGCGAGGGTCTCTGCTTCAATGAGTGCGCATTTAATCGCGGTTATGGTCGTTAACTCAAATTTGGTGCGTGCTGTTTCAATAAGGTTTAGCGCTTCGGTGGTGCATAGCTTTTTGTCACGCATGCTGCCGCCCTTTATTTTAGGCTGCAATGACTTGGCTAAGCCGATCACAACATCGACGCTCTTGAAACAAGAATTTTGTCCTAAGGCTAGGGCTCTACGGCAGGACTTCCACAGGGTGTCGATGTCACCATTCTTATCTGCAATACGAGCCAAATGCTGTTGCCGTCGTACCGATTTCGGTGATTGCTCTATTGCAGCCATCAGCACTTTTTGTGCTGCCTTGTATTTCCCCTGTTCTTCGAGTGATTTGGCTAGCCAATCTTGAGCTTCAACGTATTTAGCTTTGGTTTTGGCTAGGCTCTCCAATAGGTCTTGGGCTTCCTCATACTCTTTGGAGAAAAAATGTACCTTTGCCATGCCAAGAATTGCCCAGGCGACCCGTTTGATACCCAGTACGGTTTCGTAGATATCTTTGGCTTCATCAAAACGCTCTTCGGCGATTAAGATCTTGCCCTTGATACGATATGCCGGTAGCGCAAATTTAGGTTTTTCCATCGCCAGTCGATTACAGGCGTTTAACGCGCCTTCGATATCCTTGTCATCCAAGGCGAGGTTTATTTCTTTGAAAATATCCTTGGTGCGGATAATACGCACGAGCCGGGTTTTTAATAATTCCAAGGTAACCGGTTTAGCGATATAACCGTCTGGTTCAAATTCCAATGCGCCCATTACCATTTCTTGGGTTTGCGCGGCGGTGACCATGATAAAAACGGCCGATGGTCGYACCAGAGTGTTAAAGCGAACTTCTTCCAAAATCTGTTGGCCGTCTTTTCCTCGACCTAACTCATAATCGGAAAATACAAGATCGTAGTCTTTGTCCCGCAGCCTTTTTAAAGCGTCTTCGCCATTATTAACACTTTCCAGGGTTTGCACGCCGATATTRTGTAGCATGGACTTCATTGAAGAGCGCATCTCGGCCAAATCTTCAATAATTAGCACACTCATTTTATGGTAAGGAATTAACTCTAACGCCATGCGGATCTCACAACAAGAAATCGAATTTTGGAATATAGGACACCTACTTTAAGTCTAGAAGCTTCTGACGAGGTTTCCAGTTGTCGACCCAACGAGGTTCACATAGGACAAAAATAGGCGCTAAAAAGGTCTTTCCGCGATTAGGCCAGCAAGATTACGCTCACCCTGGGATAAGTCACCCTGTGAGCCTAACTGTTGATAGATTAGAGGTGTAAGTTCGCTAAAAAGTTCCAATAACTCGTTGTTTTGCAGTAAAAAGTCTGGATTTGAGGGGCCGCTGCTGGATAACTTATGTAGATGGAAGGTTTGATAAAACAGTAACCCTCCTACTCTGAGGGCGTTAATAATCGCGCTGCAAAGAGGCCGGTGTAAATAACCGGAAACCACAATAATATCGAAACTCTTTTCAGGCAAAGTTTGCTGTTCGATATCCACCACCCTTGCCTCAAGCTGGTTGAGCTTGCGGTCGTTGAGTTGAGCGATAGCGGCATCAGAAATATCCCAGGCACAAGTGTTAAGCCCTTGTTCTTGAAGGAAAATAGCGTTTCCGCCCAATCCACAGGCAAGATCTAAGGCGTTACCTTGGGGTGGTAACAAGTAGTGGTACTGGGCTAATAAGCTACAGGGTTGCGGCGCTAACGGGTTGGGTTGGTCTTGCGTTTTATTGCGGTAGATCCTGTTCCACTTGTCTTTTTTCCTCAATGTTGTCCCCAATGTTGTCGCGGTTGTGTCGAGCGGCGGCTTATTCAAGGGAAAGAATCACTTTTCCAGTGGTGGTGTTGGAGGCAATGAGTGCAAAAGCGGCTTCTGCCTCGCTGATGGGGAATTGTTGTTCGATAATGGGTTTGAGTTCTCCGCTATCAAACAGTGGCCATACCTGTTGAGTGAGCTGAGAGATAATTTGTGATTTGTAATCATCATCGCGACTTCTTAGGGTTGAGCCCATGACCCGCAGGCGTTTTACTAATAACCGACCCAAATCGACTGTGGACTTGCGCCCACCCATGATGCCAATCATGATCAAGCGGCCGTCGGTGTTTAACGAGCGGATGTTTTTCTCAAAATAGTCGCCGCCAACCGGGTCTAAGATGACATCGACGCCTTTGCCGTCAGTCCAGGATTTGATGTGTTGTTGGAAATCATCGTTATGTCGATTGACTGCCTGGGTGGCGCCAAGCTCCCGACAAAAAGCCAACTTTTCATCGGATCCAACGGTGACAAAACAGCAGTGAGCAAAGTGCCGGCATAGCTGAATAGCAGCGGTGCCGACACCACTGGCACCGGCATGAATTAATACTGTCTCTTTGGGTTGAAGGTTACCTTCCATAAAAATGTTAAGCCATGCGGTGGCAAATACTTCGGGAATCGCCGCCGCTTGAACAAAGCTAAAATCCTTTGGCATTGGTAAAACATGGCTTGCCGCGCATACCACGGTTTCGGCGTACCCGCCACCGGCTAATAAGGCACATACCTTATCCCCTACTTGCCAACTTTTCACCTCTGTACCGATTGCGCTAATGACACCGGCACATTCAAGACCAAGAATGTCACTGGCGCCAGGCGGTGCTGGGTAAACGCCTTTGCGTTGCATTAGGTCGGCGCGGTTGACTGCGGTGGCTTTAACATCAATGGCTACTTGGTGTGATTGTAATGGCGTGTTTTCTAGAGGGTTCGATGTCTGTTGCCAAACCAAATGGTTGTCTTCGGTGATGGTGATCGCTTTCATGGGTTAGCCTTAGTGTTTTGATAGTCGATGTCTTTTTGATTTTCACTTTGTAAGAAGGCAAAGCGCTTTTGTTCCTGTTCGGTATACACTAGCCACTGGCTAGCGATAGTCTCATCCTTTTCATTGCTGTTTTCATTGTTGTTTTCAAAGGTGCTGGCTTGGATGAAACTACTTTTTGCATTATCGAATTGATGCAGTTGCAAATAGGTTTGACCTAATAGCATCCAAGTTCGTCGTTGATTGCGAGTAAGTTTTTTATCAAGGGCTAAAGAAAAAGCGTCTGCGGCTAGTTGCCAGCGGCCGAGTTGGTAATAGGTTGTGGCTAACAAATAATAGGTATCGGCGTTATCCGATATCTTAGCCGATTGTTTTAGAACCGGTAGTGCTTGCTCAAATTCCTGCGCGGCGCGTAGGCAATTGGAGAGAAATAGAAGATTTCTAGGATTTGTTTTTATGGTGTTATTGTTGAACCCCTGCTGTACCACATTGGCCGCCTTGTAGGGAGCACCTTGAAAATACAGTAGTGAGGCGAGAGTAAGCAGTAATGGCTCGGTGTCCAGATAGTCTTTTTTGTAGGCTAACTCCATGATGGCCAACTGCTCTGGTTGTTTTTCCAAGATACCGTAAGTGCCTGCTAAACTGAGCATATAATCTTTGGTTGGAAATAAACGCAGCATCCATTTTAAAATTCCTAGGCGGTGTTCTGCTAAACCTAAACTATCTAAACTCGATTGCAGCATTAGCAGCCATTGTTCATTGGGTTCAATATTTTTGGCCTTGACGATAGCGAGGGCTTGGTTGAGATTGTCGACCACCTGTTGATGATTCTGCAAATAATAATTTGCCTGTGCTTGTAAGAAGTAAGCCTGTTCAGTGGGCGTATCAGTAAGTTCAAACCAGTTATTTAGCCGACTTATTGTTTGCCGGTATTGGTTGGTCTTAAAATAAATTTGGGCTAAGTTAAACAAGGTTTTAAGTTTAAGGCCTTTGGGATACTTTTCTTGTAGCAGCAGTTTTTCATAAGCTGCTGTTGCCTTGAGTAAATCTCCAGCGGAAAAATGTACCGCGCCATATTGGCTCCACATCATGGCTTTTTCATAACCATTGAGTGAGGGTGATTTTTTTAGCGTATCCAGCACTGTGATAGCGAGTCGGTAGTTACCCTTTTTAAGGGATTTTTGCGCACTGGACAATATCTTGTAGGTCGATTCGTTAAGGGTTGAAACATTGGCAAAATTGCGCGCGGCAGCGCTATTGGCAATTAATAGCAGGATGAGCAGCGGTAAATGACAATAGCGAAAAATCATTTGGCCAACCGAAAGTTGATTCTATTTCTAACGCCCGCAACAGCAATAGCTTCACCGTTAACAACGCGAGGTTTGTAACGAAATTTCAATACAGCACTGATGGCTACCTGGTCAAAGACGCCACTAGGTTCCGCGGCAACTATATGTGGTTGGCTAACGGTACCCAAACGCGTGACGGTGAATTCAACGATTACATAACCTTCTATACTATTGACCAATGCGCGCCTTGGATATTGGGGGGCAACTCGAACAATGGGTAGGTAGTCACCCTCCCCGGTACCAACGCCAAAACCAGAATCGATATCAATCGTGGATAGTATGGCTACCGAAGGTAATTCGAATGCTTCTAAACTTATTTGTGGCGGCAAATCTGCAGTCATCTGTGCCGGTGGTGGCGACCGTTGGGGCAGTGGTGGTTTGATCGGTTTTTGCAGTGTGACTTCGACATTTTGTTCGCGCTTTTCACGAATAAAACTTACGCTGGTATAGAGATCTTTATCAACTAATTCATAACGTCCCGAAGAAATTAATGATTGCATCAGTACAAATAGACCGAAGGTAATCATTAAGGCAATGGGTGCGGCATAACTTAGGCGAGTTAACACGAGTGATTCCTGCTACTTACGCGTTGCGATGGCAATGTCAACGATGCCAACTTCACGGGCTGCATCCATGACTTTAACCAACTTATCATTGGTGGATTGTTTGTCTGCTTGAATAACCAATGAACCCTGAGGATTTTGTGCATGCATCCGTGCAATGATGCCACGGACAGAGCGGGCATCAACCCGGCGTTTGTCGATCCAGATTTCGTCATTGGCGTTAATAGCAATAAGAATATTGGCGTGTTGTTTAGCGACGGCAGTGGCTGCTTGGGGCCGATTGACATCGATGCCGGTTTCTTTAACAAAGGATGCGGTTACAATAAAAAATATCAACATAATAAACACCACATCAATCATTGGTGTGATATCAATATTGGATTCTTCTTCTTGGTGAATACGTGTAAATAGCTTTCTCATATTACGTTACTACTCTACAAGTACATTGGTTAGTTGATGATTGATTTGACTGGCCTTTTTATACAGTAGATTAATTGCGATAAGACCGGAAAGTGCACTCACTAAACCCGCGAGGGTAGAGATGATGGCTTTGGAAAAACCGGCGGCGATCGAACGAATATTCTCAGATTCGCCTTGGGTTAATGCCTCAAATACTTCGATCATTCCGGATACTGTGCCAAGTAACCCTAGCAATGGACAGATCATCACAATGGTGCGTATGGTGGACAACATATAATGGGTTTTTATCGAAATAGATGCGGCTAGCTTTTGCCTTATTTGGTGGGCGTACCATGAATGACGATCAGATCTGCTCAGCCACGTGTTGATTACCGCGTTTACATCGTCTTTTGCGTTTCGGGTAAAATACAATACGCGCTCAACAATAAGGAACCACATTAACCAGGTAAGGCAACCGATAACAATAAGAACATAACCTCCCGCAATGAGAAATTCTCGAACGGATTGTAATGTTTCTATTAACCATCCCATGTTAAGCGCGTTCCTTCTCTGCTTGTTCTGCAATCATGCCGGCACTTTGTTCTTCTAGAATCATCAATAATCGTTTACTGCGGCTACTGAGCACGCTATGAAATAACACAATGGGAATAGCGATACTAAGACCCATTACGGTGGTCACTAACGCCTGCGAAATTCCTCCGGCCATTAATTTTGGATCACCGGTACCAAATAACGTAATCGCTTGGAAGGTGTTGATCATGCCGGTAACAGTACCCAGCAATCCTAATAATGGAGCAACAACAGAAATGATTTTTAAAAAGGTGAGGAAACGCTCCAGTGGTGCTCGTTCTTTTAGAATCGCTTCACCGAGTTTGAGCTCTAGGGTATCCGTATCCAATTTTTTATTATTTTGGTAGACCGAGAATATTCGACCGAGTGGGTTTTTTATATCAACCGTTAAGTTGTCGACTTGAGCTAATACGCGGCGGTGGATAAAAGCGATATGGAAAAAACGTTCGATAATAATAAGTAACCCTATTACTCCTAACGCGAGGATAACATATCCAACAATACCTCCTTGTTCAATTCGCTCTGTCCATTCGGGTGTTTGAACGAACGCATCCAAGATGGAACCTCGAGTTGGATCGATACCAAAACTGGTCAAATCATCTTTGGAGCTGCCGAGTGACCATGCAGATAAACCGAAATGGGCCGGAGGTTGTTTGTTGTATTCGACAATTTTTTTGGTTTCTGGAATATATTGTAAATAGCGGCCTTCACTCACCAGATTAAAGGCTCCGATACGCATGACCTCCTTTTTCTCAGAGATACCGTTGGTATTAATGACGTCGGCGCTAAAGCGCGTGACCTTACCGGTCTCTGCTATCTCACGCTGCAGCTCGTACCACAATCTTTCCATTTCCTTGATGGAGGGCAAGGTGGAACTGTTAGCAACCTTGCTTGATAGTTCGGTTAAAAATACCGAACGATTAGGAAGTTCAGCGGAAATAATGGAGTTGTTAATCTGCGTGGCTGCAGAACCAGCTGAGGTTTGCAGGTGACCAAATAGATCTTTTAGTGAACCTAGACGATCATCTAGGCGAGYTTGTAATGCMGAAATCTGTTGAGARTTTTTATCGAAAGTTGTTTCCAACAGGATGCTGGTTTTTTCCTGTCGATTTCTTTCCTTGATGGCTTGCTKATAAAGTCGTTTCTGTTGTGACTTATTRTTAATAAATCGCGCTTCTCGTTTGCGATGTTCCTTTGCTTCAACCACACGGCCTTCTTTGACCATTTCTAGCAGGTCATCAACACTGCCCGCGATAGCCCAGCTCGACTGGCTATAGGAAAAACTTAGCAATAGAGAAAGTAACAGATAAAATAGCGGCACTATATATTGGGTCAAATATTGGGTCAAATACTGGGTTAAATACTGGGTTAAATACTGGGTTAAATACTGGGTTAAATACTGGGTTAAATACTGGGTTAAATGTTGGGTCTTCGATATTCGTGTCATTATGAAGACCTCTTAGGGGTTGCTACCGGAATTTTTATAAGATTGGGGGCAGTTTGGCGTTGAGCCATTTTTAGACCCAGGCGAATATCGCGGCGGTACCTATCATCGAGTTCTTGCCATTGTTGTTGTTTGTGATTCCAAACCCCTTGACGTTTGCCATCGAGGGTTTGGAATAATAGTGATACCCTACCGATACGCAAGAAATCTACCTCTTGGGTACGCTCACCTAATGCCACCGAACCCTTATAGGATTCGATGGTGCTACCGTATTCATTTTCGATATCAAATGCCTCCAGCACTTGGCGAAATTTTTCTGCATTGGTCACGTCGGCGCGTTCCATGGTGTTTCTAAGAAACTTAATACGTTCGTGCCTTTCTGTTAACAAAAATGGCAAATCTAACGCAATGAATTGTTCTAACCCTTGAACCATGCGCAATAACAGCGGTGAAATCTGCCGTTCAATTAAGGTGATATCTTTTAGTGATTGCTGGGTTTCAATGATTCGAATATTTTGTGCAAATATTTGTCGCTTGAGTTGAAGATTGTAAATATTCAGGTCTTCTATACGTTTTGACTCAAGCTGAAAATTTGAGAGTAATTCGTAGGCGTCATCACTGAGGGCATCTATTTTTTGTTGGGAGGTTTTGGCTAGGCTGTTATTTTTTACCCCTTCGCCTACTAACTTATCAACAACGTCGGCCTTGCTGATTTGTGTTGCTAGGGATAGTGTAAGGGTTAGTGCCAGACAAGATACCAGTGTCAGGGCGTAGCGAATTTTTGTGTTGGGTGCAGCGCTATATTTGCTATGTCGGCTGTGTTTAATCATTCATGGTTCCACAATAGTTGGCATCGAAATCTTGTTATTATTTTTAGAGGCAGCGAGGTTCGGTTGATGCCTTGTGTTGTTGGCGTTTTTCTTGGGATAACATCCATCGGTAGATGCTACCACCTAAGGACTGTCCGGTGGCTTGTGCTGCAACTTCGATAGCAATTTTTAGTTTATCCAATTGAATGCCTGTGTTAAACCCTGCTTCTTCTAACATATACACCAAATCTTCGGTGGCAACATTGCCCGAAGCCCCAGGCGCAAATGGGCAACCGCCTAATCCGCCGATGGAACTGTCAAAACGTCGTATTCCAAGGGTTAACCCTGCCCAAGCCATGGCCAACGCCTGTCCTCGGGTATCATGAAGGTGTAAGCTAAACCGGTCCGGGCCGTACTGTTGAATGAGTGGGGTTAGAATATCAATAATTTGCTGTGGGTTGCCACCACCCACGGTATCGGCAATGGATATCTCATCTGCGCCGGTGGCGATCATGCGTTCGGCTAAGTTTAGGGTAACCTCGATAGGCATTTTACCCTCATAAGGACATACACAGGATCCAGCGATATAAGCTCGGGTCTGAATGCCATCAATTTTGGCTTGTTCGATCACCTGCTCACAAACCGTAGCAGCCTCATCGGTGGTCATATTCATGTTCTTTAGATTAAAAGAATCGGTGGTTGCCACCACAACTCCTACGGAGTTAGCGCCGCTTAGCTTTGCCAACTGATAGCCTTTCATATTGGGTACAAACACCGATATGTTGAGATTCTGTCGCTGTTGGGCGGCGAATCCTGCCATAACATCGGCCGCATCGGCCATCTGCGGCACCCATTTAGGGTGAACAAAGCTGGTGGCTTCAATATGTGTTATACCTGCTTGAATTAATGCGTCCGCCATTGCCAGCTTTTGTTGGGTCGACACCGGATTGGGTTGGTTTTGTAACCCATCGCGCAAGCCAACTTCAGTGATAACGACTTTACCTGACATAAAGAGCTCCATTGTGTGAGCGTTGATGCTAGTTAAGCATGAAATTGCCGATATGCAATAGCCTGCAACCCCCTATCATACGCTAATAATAGACCGTAACGTTATGATATGAGGGGTTATACTTTAACTATGTGCAATGTATATTTAAAGACAAAGGGTGATTCCCCCCAACAAACGACTTTCGGAGATCAGCATGAATGATGTGGTAACGCTAGATGCCAGTGACCGTGAATTATTTCGAGATACGCTAAAAAAGTTCCTCAATAACGAAGTAGCACCTTATTTTGAGCAATGGGAGAAGGATGAAATCTTTCCCCGTGAGTTATGGAACAAAATGGGTGAAAACGGCTTCCTATGTGTGGATGTGCCGGAAGAGTACGGAGGTTATGGAGCGGATTTTCAATTGTCTGTCATTATTACCGAAGAGTTCGGTCGCGCAGGTTATGCCGCGTTATGTACCGCTTTTTCGGTGCATTCAGATATCGTAGCCCCTTACGTCGTGCATATGGGCAGCGAAGAACAGAAGCAATATTGGTTGCCTAAGCTTGTCAGCGGCGAAGCAGTTGGCGCGATTGC
>NVVG01000036.1 GCA_002402125.1 Moraxellaceae bacterium | reverse complement strand
TGAGGTTAGACTATTGCCGAAAGCGTCATTTGCTTGCACTGTAATGATTGCGGTGGTTAGGCCGTCTGCAGTAATTGAAGCTGGCGATATCGATATGCTGGATTCATCTACACTGACAGCACCAGGGATGAAGGTTACTGTTTCTGTGTCAGCAATCACCATTGATTCTATTGTGCTTGAAATGGTGACGGTTTCTGCTGATGTATTAGTGATGGTTGCGGTATAAGTGCCGTCGCCGTTATCAGTGACACCACTGATTAACCCCGCACCATTTTGAAAAAATACGACGTCTAATCCACCACTAGTTATGTCTACATCAAAAGAATCTTTTACTTGAAGAGTTATGGCGGAAGAAGTAATGCCATTAGCAATTAGCGTAGATGGTGACACTGACAAGGTTGAGTTGTTGAGATACGCTGCGGCGGAATTAAATATCACTGTTGCCGTATTGGTAATGCCTGTGCCATTTTGTGTTCCGCTCACAGTAATGGTTTCTTCAACACTATCAGTGATAGTGGCAGTATAAGTTCCATCCCCATTATCAGTGACGGCTGAAATGGTTGCGCTACCATTTTCGGTTACAGCGATGGTAAGTCCACCCGTTATGAGATTGTTTCCAAAGGCATCCTTAGCTTGCACCGTGATGGTGGAAGAGGACGCGCCATTTGCTACCACTGCTTCAGGAGACAAAGAAATTTCAGTTTGCGTTGCATTAGCTGGGCCAACGGTAAAGGTAACCGGCGCAGTAGCGGCAATCGCAGAGCCATTTAGTGTGCCGCTTACTGTGATTGATTCCGCGACGATGCTTGTTATTGTTGCAGTGTAGGTACCGTCATTGTTGTCGGTAACCGAACTTATGGACGCGCCGCCATCTTGGTTTATGATGATGTTGTCGCCGCCGTGTTGCAGATTTACGTTGTCACCATCCTTAGCCTGAACGGTAATTGTCGATGTCGTGACGCCGTCAGCGATAATGGAAGCAGGGGAGGCTGTGATAATTGAATTGCCAGCATTTACCGCTGAACGGATAGCAATGGTGATGTAGTTGGTTCCTGAAGAGAATATGATATCTTCAAAGGTTGTCGTTATTGATGTTTTAAGTACGTTAAAGCCAGTGCTAAAGTTTCCATCAGCATCCTCTGTTATGAGATAGTTTTCGTCTGCACTCAATGTTGGCAGCGAAGAAAAACTCATATTGATTGCACCCATTGCCCCGGTGTGTTGAACTTTCCATTCCCTGATGCCTCGCCTTTCAAAGTAACTATCTAATTCTGTTGTTTGAGTGGCAGTAACACTACCATTATTGTGACCGATAACTAGATACGCTCCGTCAATGAGGGTGTCGCTATGGGAGTCGTTTGCAGAACTGTAATCAGAGTCGGTGGAAATAGTTAAGACAGAGCCGTTATTGATACTCTTGGATATGCGTTGGTCCAAATTACTATCGGTATCTTTAGATAATCCGATGATGTCGCTTTCGTAAGTACCGTCTAAGGCAAAAATCGTGTTTGGTGTAGCACTAGAATCCAAATAATTATTGGTTAGCGTGATGCCATATTTGATGGCTAAATAGGTTTCGACCTGTTGGCGCTTAGTGGCGGACAAAACCGTATCGTACAAAACAAACTCAGCTATGCGGCCATCGATATCTTCATCAGAAATTGAACCACATCCCGCGTCACAATCGTCACCACCGAGAACGAACGTACCTGTACCTTGCTGGTTGTTTGCTGCGGTAGTGGTGGAAGAGTTTACTTGACCGTTAATATAGGCGTGGGATGTACCATCGGTGCCTGGGTAGGTCAAGTCGCCAGTGTAGATGATTGGTTCGTTGTAACGTAAGGGCTCTGCGGCATTAAAATCATGAAAGGTACTATCAGTGCCGTAATGGAATAGTTGTCCAGAAGGATAGAATCCCACATGGGGGAAGTCTGAGTTACTGCCCATGCCAAAGAACTTGTTATAGTTTCCTGAGGACTGGTCAACTTCGGTGACGATAAAATATGTCATATCGGCGGTGGTTGAAGACAATACGCCAGTGGTTTCTAAAAAGTCTCGGTCCCCATCCAACTCGATACTTCGGTGAAAATTCATTGAAACTGAGGCAGAATTTAAAGAAGGCTGGTATGCAGCAGTGGATTGCGATACATCGTTGCCGAAGGTGCTCTGATCTTCCCAATTAGTGATTGCGGCTGTTCCCGTGATACCGACATCTGCGTCGAACCATAGGGTTAGGTTACTTGCAACTCCACCTGGTGCACTATCTACAAAAGTCGTTACAGCAGTATCGGTAATTAAGGCACCGTTAATTGTGCCACTTATGGTAACCGTTTCCGCTACAGTGTTGGATATTTCTGCGGTGTAGGTWCCGTCATYATTATCGGTTACTGWACYAATAATYGCGCTGCCGGTTGAGCTTAAAGCAACGRTTGAACCACCATCAGTAAAGTCATCWCCAATACCATCYTTTGCTTGTRCTGTGATCGTGGTTGTTGAAAATCCATTAGCAGAGACTGAAGGCGAGGCAACAGAAATTATTGTGGTGCTTGCGGAGGCTGATTCGTATTCTATCTTGACTTCGATGTAGTCAATGTTTAGTCCTACACCAACAGCAATACCGGTGATTTTGGCTCTAAGCATAAAGTTTCCATTAGAAAAGCTATCGTCAGTCCAGGTATGCCCCCATAGGTCGCTTGAGCCACCAGCAGTAGCGGTAGTTGTTGGGCAGAAGAAAATCACCAAACAGCCATAGGTTCCGACATCTGAATCGGACCAAGTCTTGCTGTCGTCAGATAGTGGCTTACCGTCGTTAGATAGCGCATAGTCTAAGTTCACAAACCCAATGACTGATACAACTTGGGCGCGGCCGTTTATGGTAATGCCTTTTATATTTACTCCCGCAGGCATACTAAAATTAAAGTCAGCATAAAACTGATCGCTTGAGCTGAGCGTGGATGCACTACCGCTACCAAACACCCTGTCTGGATTTGACCAAGCTGAATTAACCGATGTTGATGGCAGGTAATAGGTAGTGCTTGCTAAGTCTGAGCTATAGGCATAGAGAATACTTTCATCTAAAGGGGTGTTTGATTGATGGGCAATATTTATGTTGGCCTCAGCGGATGCAACGTCTAACTCCCAGTCACCACCTTTGCCCGTTACGTTACTTGAAGCAAAAACATTAACGCCTGTTACCGTTGATAGCGTGTCAAGCAAGCCTTGCCCTTGAGAATCCTTTCCTGTATTACAGCTATAGAGATATATGCTTGCGTTGTCAGAGAGAGAGTCACTTAACTTTTGCCAAGGTAGGCTATTGTTGATAATTACTTCCGAAGAGAYTCGCTCATATCCAAGTTGAAATGATCCTTTCTCACCATGGGACAAAATACTAATAGAATCGATAACTTGGTTTGTTTGTGTTGCCCAACTAATTATCGTGGCGAGGATATCCTCGGATGAATCTTTGCTGCTATCAAAAATAATTGTGTAATCGGAATTATGCGCAGCATCTTTCAATAAAGCTTGATCCTTTAACGCTTGATCAACAAGAACGATGTCGACAGATTTTCTATCGGTTAGGATCTCTTTCTGCCAAATAGATGGCACACTGGTGCTGCTTTGCGAAGATTGAGCTGGATGTAGGACCAACAAGCAAAGCCAGGTAAAAATTAAAAATGGATGACTACCAAACAACCTAGTCAATTACCACCCCACCTAAAACATACCATCAAAGGGAAAAGCGAACAAAATTCAATCGCTTACGATAAATTCTAGTTCAAATATTAACCTACAGCAATGTACGTTAAGTGGTCATTTGTAGTCGTTTGGTAAATTAAAATACTTAGTTTTTCATGCAGTTATGTGAAATGGTTATGTCTACTAAGAGTGTTATTCTCTTTGTGTCGGTTTGATGTCGATGGTTTGATTTATAGGTCTGTTGGTTCTAAAAAATGCTCTGGATATAACTTATTGCGCATAGAATTCCAAAGCTTTACCAGTAGGTTGGTAATTGAACAGCGGATTCTAGGTAATCATTTGTTTTCAATGTGTTATAGGGGTATTTTTCGTGCTAAGTTACTGTACTCGTGGAGTATGCTTCGGGCTACAGCTATAATTTAAATTCCGAGCTATACTCAGCTGATCAATCATTGTTCGAATGTAAAAGAATTTTGCTGGTGTATCTTAAATATAGATGATTAATTTCAGAAAACTCCCAATAAAATTTAAGCTTATTGTTGTGGTGCTTCTTACTGCAACGATAGGTCTTACCTTGGCGAGTGTTGCGTTACTTTCTTACGATAGGATCAAAAGAAAAGCGACGTTATCTGAAGAATTACAAATATTGTCCCAAGTTGTCTCCCTTAGAAGCGCGGTCGCGTTAAGTTTCGGTGACGTTAACAATGCCAGAGCCAACCTAGATACGCTTAAAGTTCGCAAAAATATCCGTTTAGCGTGCTTGTATGATGATACAGGTAGCGTGTTTGTAACTGTGTCCCAGGGAACCCATGACTTAAGCTGTCCAATCGATGATATAAGAAGCGGCCAGTATTTTGTCGGCGATTTTCTTGATGTTTACCAAACGGTTGAACGAAACGGCAACGTTATTGGGCATGTGTATATTCGGTCTGGCTTAGAGGAGCTTAACGAGAGACTTGTACAGCAGTCATTTGTTAGTGTCGCAGTACTGTTTTTTTCGTTATGCATGGCGTTTGGATTAACGTCTCGTTTACAGCGCCACATATACTTACCGATAATTCAGTTGGGGAACGTCGCTAAGGAAATTACCAAAAATAATAATTATTCCATGCGGGCACACACTCAAAATGAAGATGAACTTGGGGACACGGTGAACGCCTTCAATAATATGTTGAATGAGATTGAGAGCGATAAAGAACAGCTAACTGAATTGGCCTACTATGATCCACTAACAAAGTTGCCTAACCGCAGAATGTTTACCGAGAGAATAGATTTCGCCTTGGAGAATGCGGCAAGAGTAGGTGGGTCGAATTTGGCGCTTATCTTTTTGGATCTCGACAAGTTCAAACTAGTTAATGACGAACTGGGCCATGACATTGGTGATCTACTACTCAAGGAAGTGGGTAAGCGTTTATCAGCTGCTATTCCTGAAGACGCTACCGCATTTCGATTGGGCGGCGACGAGTTTACGATTATACAAATAAACATAGAGTCCGAAARTGACATTATACAAACTGCAAATGCAGTTTTTAATGAGTTTKCCCCTGTTTTAATCGGAGCAGGCAAAGAATTGCAAATATCCGCCAGTATGGGGATTGTRATTTCCAGTGGGAATGATACCGCAAATTCTATTATGAAAAATGCTGACGTAGCGCTTTATCATGCGAAAGATGCGGGAAGAGGGAATTACAAAATCTATCAGCTAGAGCATGGCTAACATATRTTTGTRGAGCTAAGACATTGCTTCTTGCAATGCTTCTTTGAGTTTTGGCAGTGCAATTGGTTTAATAACGCAGTCATCCATGCCGGAGTCAATACAGCGACCCAGCGCATCTTTTCCGGAATGCCCCGTCAAAGCGATGATAGGTATCTGTCTGTAAGTGCCACTAGCAGCTCTAATAGCCTTTGTAGCTTCGTAACCATCCATTAGGGGCATCTCTATATCCATCAAAACAACATCAAACCGCGMSCCCTTTAGCGTTTCTAATGCCTCCCTTCCATTACCGACAATGGTACATTGCAACCCTAGTWTCTGTAACATGGCTCTKACTARYTTTTGGTTTACCGGGTTATCTTCTGCAAGYAGGACTTTWAGGYCTTTACTTAGCTTTCTATCATCCTTAMCGATATTGWGTACTTTGGATGATGCWACTRCTAGAGGGGGTGGSCTATGAGCAAAGATGKCGTTTGTGAAATGAAGYGAGAAAGTCGTACCATCAGMATCGGTAACAAAATCGATACTACCCATATGAGCATCCAGTGTCTTTTTAACAATCGCCATTCCTAGCCCGGTACCGTTTGATTTACCATGAGTAATGAAAGGCTCAAATAGTGTTGCTCGAACCTGTTCCGGTATGCCAGGGCCATTGTCTGTAACTTTTAAGCATAACCCATCCTTTTCTTTTGAAACGTTTAACGAAAATGTACCATCTTGATTTACATTGTCTTGCATTGCATCTCTAGCATTGGTCGCCAAATTCAGTAGCACCCGCCTTATGCGGTCTATATCAATCTCAATGAAGCAAGGAGCGTCATTAGAGGCGCTATAGATCATTCCAGATTGGCTGAAAGTTGATGAGAGTGTTTCAGAAACATCCTTTAGGAAATCGTCAGTGGAAATGATAGTCTTTGTTAAATTTATGGTTCCAGAGCTAAACTCAAGTACTTCGTGGGCCATATCTGACATGCGGGTGGCTTCTTTTCGTATGACTGATAGGTAATCGATACGCGTATCCCTATCAATATCGTCACTGTCCGCCATATCCGAATATCCGATAATTGCACCGATCGGGTTCTTTAGGTCGTGCACTATAGATGCAGCCATTGCCCCTATATCGGAAAGCCGACCCTTTTGTTCTGCATCCAAGTTATCCATAGTGATAGCCAAGGTCCTAGACATGCCATCGACCAGGCTGAATAGTTCGTTTGATTGGGTGACATCAGAGGACCATCCGGTTATCACATAAATGCCGGCAGATGTTCTTTCAGTTTTYAGMGGTATAGTAAGTACGCCATCTGAATAAGAGATCTCGTCAATAACWGCTARTCGATCTCTCTCYCTATCACTCATAGTAAACGGCAGTGTGGTGTTTTGAATTGTGTAATTTGCCAGTARCCTGTAGCCATTGTTTGCGTTAGARTTTTGTTGTGGCAAATATAATATCGTTTCTGAAATRTTATYTTGACCTGTKGCTTCTAAGAGATGGGTGAGTGTTAATTTGGCGGCTTCAACTTTAGTTCTGGCACTGTTTAGTTCTTTTGTTGTGTTAAGTAAGTGTGATATCTGGGTGTTTCTGTTCTCTAAGGTTTCAAAAACCATTGCCTTCTCGATGGATATCGCWGAYTGAGAAGCCAGTAGTTTTACAACCTCAACATGTTTTTCAGTAAATGATGCTTCGCTTAAATTGTTCTCCAAGTATATTAGGCCGGTTACCTTACCCTGGTTGATCAGTGGGCAACATAATATCGACAAAATAGACTGTGATTTCACGTGAGGATCCTGGGAGAATCGCGCACTTTTTTGTGCGTTATTTATTAGAATTACCTCTTTGGTCCTATGAGAAAATCTTACGATTGATTTTGCAATGTTATTAGACGTTTCAAAATCTTCGCTCTTTACTAGGTCATGACCATTTTTTGTTATATCGCAGCAGACTTCAATTTTCAGAGTTCCTTTCTGGTTAAGCAGCAATATCCCTTTTTGCGCACCTGCATTCTCAACAACAAGTTTCATGATGTCATTGAGTAATTTGGAAAGTACCAACTCTTTCGATATCGTTTGTGATGCTTTTAATACGGATGTAATGTCGAGGCTGGTTGCTGGCCCTGTGCTTTCTCTTACCGAGGGTTGTTCAGCGTTTCTTGGGGACGATTCAATGTGTTGGTTATTTGTAATACTTGTGGTGGGTTTTATAGGGTCAGATATTTCAAGTATTTCTCTAAATTTGGCTTCGAAATATTTTAGTTTTACTGCGGATTTCCAGCTTTTCAGGTGTTTATGGGCCTCTAAAGCATATCCTTTGGCTACTGTCGGTGATCCACATATCGATAGGCAATAGTCTGCCGCTAGTTCATATGCAATGGCTGCCTCTTGGTTTAATCCTTGTTCCTTACAGTGTTCTATTGCTCTGTCAAACTTGTGAAATGTGGTTCGAGGATTGCTGCCTCGAATTACGGCAAGTTTCGCATCCACTAACGCGAATTTGTTGATGAAGTTTCCTGGGCAAATTCCGGCCCATCGCTTAAATTTTCGTTGGTTGTTTTTAACTTTGCGTAATATGGAACGTTTTTTAAGGAATGAGGACTTTTCATAAGTCTCTAGCAGGCTTAGCGATTGGTAGAATACCAATAGGATTGGGCCGTAGGCACCATACTCACCTTCACTGTATGACTCTGCTTTTGTGGCATGCTCAACCGCGGTTTCATAATGACCCAGAAGGTAGCACAGATACATGTTATAGAAATGTACTTTAAAGAGAGATCCACTATCTTTGGTTAGGAGGTGCGTGGAGTGGTGACGATCTTGGTCGTAATATTTTCCTTTTAGAACGAGCGGTTCGGAAGCCTCTCCTGCAAGATTAGACATGGCTTGACACATTATCGCTAGCTGCATGTCGTTGTTTGGTTGATTGTAAGCCGATATTGTTTCTGCATAATCAATGAATCTGTCTAAGCACAGGTCAACCGGGTCCCCTGAGTAAAATCTATAGACACCGTGCGTATACAAGGAAAATTGTGCTATCTCATGGTCACCATAATTTGCGGCACCTTTGTGGCTTTCCAGAAAAGCCCCCGCATAATCTTTTAGCGGTTGCTTCCAGTAGTTTAGAGTGGCGTAAAATGCGTATCTTGCCCTAAATGCCAGATCTTTAGACTCTCCTCGCAAGGTAAGTTCTAGTGCAACCTTGCCGTATTGGTAACCTTTCTCGATTTGATTCAGACTGGAGGCAAGAAGCATTCCGTACGCTACCATGGACAGTGGTGTGTATTTTGATGTGCCAACACGCACAGCTTCTCTTACAATCCAAAGAATCATAACGGGAAGTAATTTGGGTCTTATTCGGTAGCTAAGCATGGCAAGCTGATTTACCACCTCACCATATTCATTTACTTCGTGATCATCGGGCGCCTGGGGCAGGCTGAACATCTGTTCGATCGAATATTTTCGGAGCGACCATTTTGTTTTGGCGAAACCCTTAATGAGGTCGAACATCGTAGGGTTAGGGTTGAAATTGATGCCGTATTCTTTTAGGAATTCAACGCCCGTTAAAATTGTTTTCTCGCCTTTTCCTTGTGCATAATAACCTTGAATTAAGTAACTAATAGCTTTAGATTTATCAGTCTTTGAGTTTGCATGTTCGATGATTCTATAGGCAAAACGTTCGGATTCCTTGTGCCTGCTTGCAAGGAAACTTGTTTCTACTAATTGTTTATGAATGGCCAGCGTTAGTGGATATTCTTGCTCCCAACAATTGTCACTTAATAGGCTAAGGGCCTGCGAAGCGTAGTCCCACGATGCCTGGTAAGCAAAACTCTTTATGGAATATTGCGCAGCCATTAAATTCAGTCTGGCTACTCTGTATCGTTGAGTTTCTGTCCTAAGGTATTCTTTGCCTAGATTATAGTGCTTAACTAACCCGTAAATATTGGCAGAAACCATGTCTTCGTCGTAGGATCTAAACAGATTGGATGCTATTTGGTTGTGCAATACGGGACGATCTTTACGTTCAAAAAGGTTGTAAATTGTTTGCCTTACCCGCTCATGGGAAAATATATAATATGTCTCATTGTTGGGTATTGCGAAGCTATTGGTTACCAATGGATTGAGTTCGTTTGTACTACTCCTTCCTTTGATCAATAACCCGTCATTGACCGCGGTTTGCATCTGTAGTTGTAGCTCTAGATCATCCCTTTGGCTATCTGATGATATGCTTAGCGTATCTATGGTGAACCTGGATCCTAAGCATGCGGCAATTTTAAGTTTTTCAAGGGTTTTTGTGGGTAGCCTCGCTATCTTCTTCTTTAGAATATACGTGACATCGCCATCCAAATTGAATTCGGAAATTTTCTGAGTTTTCCAATCCCATTGTTCAGCATGATGATCAAAATAGATAAACCCTTCTTCATAAAATTGTTCAATAAGCTGGTGAATAAAGAGAGGGTTGCCTTGAGATTTGGCTTCGAGTAATGACGTCAATTCATCAATTTCATCACAAGGTCGGGATAGTGTATCGGAGAGCAGTTTGGCTATGTCGGTAGCTTTTAGTGGCGCCAATTCTATCGTGGTCAGAGATGAGCCATTTCGTTGTAGTGATCTTAAGGTTTCTACTAACGTGTCATTGGATTCAACTTGATGCTCTCTGTAGGAGCCAATAACAAAGCAATAATTTTGTTCGCTGGTCGATGCCAGATGATCCAATAGGCTTAGCGTGGCACTATCTGCCCACTGCAAATTATCTATATGTAGTGTTAGAGGGTGTTCTTTGGTTGCTAGTGCTCCCACAAAATCTTGCATAGTTTGTTTGAATCTATGATAAGAAWATGTYGGATCCGCAAKYTTCACTGGCAGTTGTTCRCCAATAATGAGTTCAAGCTCTGGAATAACRTCGGTGATTAACTTACCGTTTGGTTGCAATGTACTATTTAGCTTGGCTTTCCATTGCGGTATTTGGTCACTTGGAAGTGTAAGTAATTGTCTAACAATACCTTTAAGTGCTTCAATCAAGGCACTATAGGGTATTTCACGTTCAAATTGGCTAAAATGCCCGGTCCCGAAAAAACCATCGACTGCCAAAATTGAGTTCCGTAAACTGTTGATTAGACTCGTTTTGCCAATGCCAGAATACCCACAAACCATAGCAATTTGCTTATTGCCATCTTTTGACTTTGCGTATAGTGACTCTAGGACGCTAATTTCAGTTTCTCGACCATAAAGGTCGGTGGGAATGATAAAGTTTTCGCTAATGTCCTTGGTGGCTAGGGTGAAATCTAAAATGTCACCGCTTGGCGTAATTAGCTCTAGGCATTGTTTGAGATCAAACAGAATACCCTTGGTGCCCTGATATCTATCGCTACTATTTTTCTGAATTAATTTTACGATAAGTTCAGATAAAACAAGAGGTATATTCTCATCCACATCACTTGGAAAGAGTGGGAGTTTAGCGATGTGGCAGTGAATAAGTTCCAGAGGATCCTTTGACTGAAAGGGTAAAACACCCGTGAGCAGATGATAAAAGGTTATCCCTAATGAGTAGAAATCCGTACGATAATCAATGGTGTTATTCATTCGCCCAGTTTGTTCAGGCGAGGTATATTCCAGTGCGCTTTCTATTGCAGCTTCTTTTTCTACATTTGATTTACTATTGGAGAAATATTCACTAAATTCGAAATCAATGATGCGTATTCGACCGTTATCCTCTATTAAAATATTGGAAGGATTAATGTCTTTGTGAATGATCTTTCTACCGTGAATATGGTTTAACGCCTCAGTGATGTTAATGAGAAGCTCTAGTTTCTCTTTGGTAGAATATGTTTTGTGGATTAGTTCAGGAGATAATGTGTGGCCGTTGGTATCTTCTAAAATCAGTAACGTTTGGTCAGCGGTATGGGTGAACTTAAGCGCTTTTGCGGTAAACTGAGACTCTAACAACGTCAAAAACTCAAACTCGCGCTTGAGACGATATAACTGTTCGCTATTAGCAGCGATACTATTTTTGGTTTTTAGTATTACGCTGACGTCGGAATYTTCTGGTTTTGCCCGATAAATAGAGGTTCTGTCATTTTCAAATAAGACCTCTTCTATTTGGAAACCTGAAATCAACGTCATTGTTGGTATCTCTTGCAGAAAACTATTCACACATAATCCTTTAGTATAATAAACAATCAGAAAACTGCTTGGTTAGTTTGGATGTTAGTGATAGTTAGCTACTTGACTCTATCTGTGCACATCCTTAGCAGCTAGGGCTCATCCCTTAAGCCTTTCCACAGGTGACACGKWTACATTAGAGACCAATAAATACGGATTTAGAGACATTTCCTATATTCGTTGGAGGCTACTAACAACGTGTTGAATATGCGGACAAAAACGCGTAAATAATTGAATGTTTTAGTAAATTTATACCACTAATTCTTTTGTATGGAGGGTAAGGGGTTGGATGCGTTATGTCAATTAATATGACAATGACGCGATCAAAGATTCAATTCAATTTAGGTTAAAAAATTGACATACGGGTGAATGTTATTCAACAGACTGCTACGTCAAATCCATATTTTGGAAAATGAATGTGTATTAGGCCAGTTTTTTTATCATTATTCGACACAATCCACTGGGTTGCTGTCGCACCAACCAACTGTCCTTTTGTTGGGTTTTGCCCATAATCATTGGGGGCGATGGATACGGTGCGTCCTATGAGGGGGTCTTGTTGGTGTTCGATTGTAATAGACCTCGGGTCGGAGTTTTTAGCTATTAACAGGGCTTCTTCGCCAACCATTTCAACGTTTTGTCCATTACCAAAATGCTTGATTCTGTCCATCCAAGTATTGATACTAGGGTAATGTTTAAGAATTGTTTTTTTTGCAAGGTCACGAATAAACCATAAACTGTGGTAGGCGGAGAAATCCGCGATATTCGGTTCTTGCCCATATAAGAAATCGTCTTGTAATTTCTGTTGTAGCGATTCGATATGGCCTGTAACAATGCGATTGGCTGCCTTGCCTGTTGAGATTTTAACGTTAGCGGTTCTTCCCATATTTAGTCGATCCCAGACAAGGCGAGCGAGCTCCATGTAGGACAGATTTTCGGTAGCTTTTTTGCGCAAGTCTTTACTGGAAGCGTAGATTATGCAAGCGAAAAATATTTCCAAATCCACCTTGTGTACGAAATCCTGTATTTCTTCATCGCAATTTTCCAAGGCAAGTTCTGGCTTGTTTGTGATGGAAGCCAATTCGGTGGTTATTGTTCGAGTGTCACAAAACACATCGGCACCAATTTGCATTACCGGGATTTTACGGTAACCACCGGTAAGGGGCTGCAAAAGAGGGCGAGGGGGCATTTCTTTGGTTCTTACAGATGACCACTGGATTTGAGTATACCCAAACATTGCGCGGATTTTTTCTGAAAACGGAGACATGTGATAGTTGTGTAGAATGACTGCAGTCATTTTTTCTCCATAATTAAGTGACGATCAATTAATAGCTTTGGCAATTAGTGTGGCGTAGGTTAGCTGCTTTGAAAAGCCTAGGTTACTAAATTGTGTATAATTTGGCTATTAACGGTCACTTATCCTTGAAGCTAGGTGACCATTTTGTACTTTTTATAGATATCTGAATAAATCACAGGTACAAATTCTGTAAGCGGTGTCAATTGGATAACTCAAAATGTTAGCATTCCACGGCGACACAGTTGCGTCCGGAGTGTTTTGCGGAATAAAGGGCTTTGTCCGCCCTGGCCAAGACTTTGTTCCAAGTATCGCTTTTAGCACCGCTTGCGGTCACACCAAAACTGGCAGTAACAAAAACAGATTGATTGGTTGTATCACTTTGGTGAGATTCAGCAACCTTCGACCTTAGTTTTTCAGCTATTCGCATCGCTTGTCCAACACCTGTTTCCGGTAGAATTATGACGAATTCTTCCCCCCCAAATCGGGCAACTGTGTCGTGGTCTCGTACGTTGTCGCATAACACAAGGGCAAATTCTTTTAGTACCTTGTCTCCAAATTGATGACCAAATTCGTCATTTAGTTTTTTGAAAAAGTCGATGTCTATCATAACAACTGAAAAGTTTTTTTTGTTACGTGTTGATCTAGAATACTCATGTGCGACGATTTCATCGAGTGCCCTACGGTTGTAAACTAAGGTAAGAGGATCAAGTGTCGCCTGGTCCCGTAAATCTTGCTCTAAAAATGTCGTAGCCATCCAAATAATGCCAAACCCGGTGCAGAGTACCATGGCTTGTAAAACAAGGAACGGAAGCACCCCTGAGGTTCCACTATCCATGAAGTTAATCGTCACATCTGCGTTTAGTGTGAATGCAGCTCGTGCTAGAAAAAATAGGGAAAAAAGGATGTAAACAGTACCGAGGAAATTGCTCGATAAATGGCGTGATTGGCGAGCTGAATTTGAGAGCAATGTACCAGCGATTAACGCTAACTCTAAGCTTACGAATATACTGATAACAACTATGCGGCCATTAATGCTGGGAATAATGTAAGTAAAAATAACGTCGCAAATGATAAGAAATAGGATCATTGCTTGCTCAATATGTTTTTCTTTTTCTAATATGAGCCCCCTAAAAGATGCAATGCCTCTATGGATACATATGGTACCCACTAGAAATGCGATATTAGCCACAAATACTGAGTAAAAATCTGATATATAGACGCGCAAGCCAATAAGGAGTGTTGCACAGCCAAAGATTAGAAAGCCAACCCCAATTTTCTCTATTCCTTTGAATTTAGGGTGATTGATGTAGTACAAAATTAATCCTATACCGAACAACAAACAAATCAGTAGGCAATTAATCAATAATGTACGGAGATCCAAAATATCAAGCATAGAGAGTACCCAATATATTTTTAACCTTAGATTTGACTATAACGTAATTGTTACAAGCTGTATGTAAAACACACTGATAACGTTTTTCTATATGTTTCCAAGATTGGAGTATATTTAAGCTATCAACTACAGCTTTTCTACCTCCCCTGTGGATTTGTTAGAAGCAATGTCCCTGCGTAACTGGTTACATTTTGATACTTTGAGGAGTTCTAATCCTACTGATTGTAAGATAGACTGACAGCGCTAGAGCGTACAGATGTCCAACATGGAAAGCAGGCATATTCCTTTTACATGTATTGGTTTCGCTAAGTGATTGAATAATAATGATAAAAAAAGTTATCTTAACCTTTGTATTGTCAACAATGGCCAGTCTTTGCTTTGGCCAAGCGCAATATCTCCTAGACCTTTCCTTAGAGGAATTGCTGGAATTAGAGATCCGCTCGCCAGCGGCTTTAACAGACACGACTAAACGGCGTGAACCAGCTGCTGTTACAACGATTACGGAAGGTCAAATTAAGTCTGCAGCAGCCCGTAGTTTATATGAACTGCTCGATATCTATGTTCCTAATCTGCAGTGGATCCGACATAACTGGGAAGCTGATCACTTAGGCACGCGTGGAATCATCAATGACAGAGATGATAAATACCTGTTGCTAGTGAACGGTAGGGTATTGAATGAACGTACCCATTACGGGGTAATGAGCGAAATTGATTTGGTATTGTTGAGTGACATTCATCATATTGATGTTATCCGCGGACCTGGTTCTGCGTTATATGGTCCTGGGGCTATTTCTATGGTGGTTAATATCACCACCTACAATGGTGCAAACTTTAATGGCACAGAAATTACTACTCGATTGGGAGCCCTAGAAGAGTTCTACACTGCCGAGGTGAAACATGGCAAAACCTTTGGTTATGATTCTAGTCTGTTCCTATATGCTGGAATTGGGCGTTATCTCGGGGCGGATAAAGATGCTGCCCCCGTGATCACAGGATTTGATTTCCCAGATAGATCAGATTTTCCATGGGATCCTGCTAATCCGGGGATAGATCTACCATCAGAAGGCCAGCAAGCAGGAGAGCCTTTCTATATTTCTGGTATGCCAAAGGATGGCGAATCCCATCGTAATTTGCTTCCTATAAAACTGTATGCTGAGTTTAACTTTGAAGAATGGGTTGCATGGGCCCGCTACACTCGAGGAGGGAAACAATTTGTTTGGCCTATTGGTCCACTCACGCATTATCCTTACGGTTGGGGAGTGTTTGATACTGCCATTTGGGATCACCCTTATTCCTCCGGTTATCAACAGGGGACGTTGTTTGTAGGACGAGTCATGGAAGTCAGTGAAAAAACAAAGATCACCTTTGATTTAAGTTATGACTTATTTGATTTTCAGCGAATAACCGTCGGTCTAGATCAGGCCTACAGGGAAGATGAGTTCAATGGCAAGATGTTGTTGACGCACCATCTGAATGATCAACATCAACTTGCTATAGGGGTTAGCTTAATACATGAGGAATACGGTATTGAGAGCCCTGGCTTTTCGGATGAAGCCGCTGGTTTAGAAGATGAGAGTCCAAGAAATGCATTAATTGAATCGGCAACAGGCGAACGCATGCCTCGGTGGCACTCAAACATGATCTCGCTTTTTGGCGAACATCAATGGCATATAACTGAAGGGATAACCAGTTTTGTTGGGGTGCGTTTCGATGACCATACCTATACAGATTTGATGTTTTCTCCTAGAGTTAGCATTGTTTTCGCTCCAAAGAATAACCTAAAAGACACATGGAAACTTATGTGGGCTCGCTCTGTGCGGGCAAATTTCGCTGAAGAAATGAAAGTCCAATCAATGACAGGTGGAGGCAAAGGGTCAGAGCCAGAAAAGCTCGATAGCCTCGAGTTGAGATATGAACGACAGGAGAATGAAAATTTGTTCATTGCTGTAACGTTATTTAGCCATCACAATCTTGATCTAATTGGGTATTCACCAATGACCAATCAAAATGTACCCGTTGGCAGACAGAAGGATTGGGGGATGGAGCTAGAAGCCATTTACCAGAGTGAGATTATACGTTGGACAATATCGCATGGTTATACCGAGCTAAGTGATTTTGATTTGGAGCTAGGCCAAGATACCCTTGTGACGGATGCGCTTTCCGGGGCTGGCGACGATTTCGCGCAGTGGTCAAATCATGTTACTAAGTTAACAGGCCAGTATAATGTTGATGATGCTTGGGCGTTCGACGGATCGTTGAGGGTCTATTGGGGTTTTCCTGGCATGAAGGAATACAATAAAACCCAAAACAGCCCAAGAGGATCGGATGGAGTCTCCGTCATAGAATCGGGTTGGGATAGAGCCTACCGGGGCAATTACTATTTGAATCTTGGTGTTAAATACCAGCCTAATGAGCGGATAATATGGCGGCTCGATGGATACAACTTACTGGGCATATTTGATAAAGATCTCAATAAACGCAATTATCTGGATGGTTTTGGTATGTATCGTTCTCATGCATCATCAGCAGGTATTACTCTAGAGTATAAGTTGTAGCATGCTGTTAACTTATCATAAGTTATTGCCAAGAGTTATGGCCTAGAGTTATGGCCTAGAGTTATGGCCTAGAGTTATCGTCCAATAGGATTATGTTATTAAAGTCAGTCGTCCAAAATTAGGTCTTTGATCAAGCCTGTTAGCCTTGTATACTGAACAAGTGAGTACTATCGCGCTAACTTTGCTCTCCTCTTATGCAATAGCCCTTAACTCAGAAGGGGGATGTTAGAATGGAAACCCAATTTAATAAAAGAGATCTGAAAAATATCGAGCGGTGCCTCTACGTTATTAGACATCTAGAAAAAAGCACGCTTGATGAGAGCGTGATTAGATTCTTGCTACACAAAATTCACAAAATGAATCTTGAAATTGTTGCAGGTGCTAGAGGTAGGAAACTGCAAGAAAAACCACTGGTTGCAGTAGGTCATCGAACATAGAATGATGAGTATGCGAGGGTTGTCAGCTCGGAGCAGCTGGTTTGTAGTCAGGAACAAGGATCAATCAATTGGCAATGCAATCAATAGAATACGAAGAGCAACAACGACAGCTTATTAAAACCTGGAAGAACAAGAGACCTTCCGTTATTTCAAAGTCTCTTGATATTGCTCTGTCTCCAGCAACCAGGCTGGTGAAAAAAGTTATACCCATAGCAGCAATTCAGGGCGTTCTCGATTTCTCTTCGATGGCGGCAGAATGGCTTACTGATACCATCGATATAACCCGCGATGGTAACGTAAAAAATATAGAAGAACTCAAGTCAAAAGATCTTGCATTATCTGATGGGTTGGCGAATGGAGTGCATAATTGGGCCATTGGTATCGCAACCATTGAAGGTGGTGTAACTGGCGGTGCCGGCCTTCCAGGTTTAGTCGTGGATATTCCAGCGATAGTTACTTTGGCTTTGCGGACGATTCACAAAATAGGGGTCTGTTATGGCTATGAAGTTACCTCTAAAGAAGATCGAGAGTTTATTTTGGGCGTCATGGCAGCATCAGGCTCCAATGACATGAGTGAAAAGATAAAAGCGCTCGCTACGCTGCGATCTATTGAAGTAAATCTGTCAAAACAAGCATGTAAGAGCTTGGCGACAAAAACAACGCAAGATAGAATGAGTCATGACGCAGCCATTATTGGAATAAAAAGCCTTGCAAAACAACTAGGATTAAATCTTACCCAACGAAAAACCCTTCAAGCTATCCCTGCGGTTGGAGCCTTTGTAGGTGCATCGGTTAATGGTTGGTATATCAAAGAAGTTGGCTGGGCAGCGCGACGGTCATTCCAGGAGCGGTGGCTTATCGATAATGGAAAGCCTTTTTCGGAATAGATATCACCCCTCCTTTAACGGTTCTTTATCCCTTGTTTCGATTTAAAAATACCAAACGTCAATATATTATTTAGTGATATCTTTCGTGCTATATGAAATATCCATTCTATGTTCATATTTTAAAACCTGTACTATATCATTCCTGAATGGCAAGCTAATTACTCAAGCATATTCCTTAAAAGATTTGAAACTGTAGCGTCAATTAAATTTTGGAGGTGTCATGCGTAACGTTCCCCAATGTTTTTTTGTGTTTATTGGTCGGGTCTCAAGTCAGCGCAGGGAATCTAAGTGACCAAGGATTTGACCATGAAACTAAAAATATCATGGCAGATGCAATACAAGACCCGTTCGATACATCCTTTACCATTTTTACTGATGATCCAGATGAGGATTATTTTAATCTCACTCTTGGTGTTTCAGCGGTAATGAAACAAGGGCAGCTGTTTATCGATTATCAAACTCCCCTAGGGCTTAATAATGTCAGTAGCCATATTTTTGCATTGGGTGGCAGAATCGAGTTCTGATCCATAGATAGCGGTTACTACGACGATCAAGCTCACTATTGCTCTGAAGCTATTATGCTCAGTGGCTTGTGTTTGATTTGGTTACAAATCAAACACAATAATCAAACTAAAAGAAGAAATCCCCCTTTCGAACAAATACACTATAAATTCAGAGTGTTATACAGGAGTTATGCCCTAAGAACCACTAGTTAGGCTAATCAGCTTAGTCATTTTTGTTTGCCCTCGGAGTAACAAGCGTAGATAATGCAGGCTGTTTCGATAGGCATCGCCATTTATCAATGTAAATCCTCTCTAATTGATCATTTTTGGTGCAGATACTTCGATTTTATTTAACCGCCATCCCAACGTTAATGCCCCCTTCGCTTTTTAAAGGCGACACAGTTTGTTTAGCTGTATGATTGGCGGTCAATTTATTCAACTTATGTCATTGACGCTGGCCTTGAGCAATCGCGTGACTTAACGCTAGGTAAAGATAGATTCAATGAAAAAACACCAATGGTACGGGCTAGCGACTAAAAATAGCATCCTTCGAATAGTCAGTATTTCTATTCTATTTTCGTCAGTGATACCTCAAACAACCTTAGCAAGTCTCTTGGCGTTTCAAGGCCAATATCAAAGCGAACTGGAAGAGCTTGCCGCCATATCCAATCAGGCTGTTTATGACCAATTGTTAGCAGGTGGTTGTGGCGACGCTGATACAGTCGCATCAGCAAATTGTAGCGGCACAACCTTTGTGGTTTGGAATAATGTTCGAGAGTTAGTGCATACCGCTAACGCGTTAAATAATAGTGGGTCAACCATTTTCAGCCTAGATTCGGATCTTGAAGGTTTAGGTTTTGCACTTCGCTGGACAGCCGGTGAAGAGTTCTCTAGCGAGGAGTCTTTGGTCGATAGCTTTCTTAGTAGCCAGCTTTCAGGCTTAGCGTCTCGTATCACTGCGCTGCGCGGTGGAGCCTCTGGCTTCAACGTCGCTGGCGTTGCAACAGATGCCAACGGTAATATTGCACATTTAGGTAACATCAAAAACAGCCCTCAATACACAGGCATGAATTCTGGCGACGAGATGGCAGATGTTTGGTCTAGGTTAGGCGGCTTTCTCAATGCTACCTATACCACTGGAGATCAAGATGCTTCAGAGCGAGAAGATGCTTTTGATTTTGTCGGGGTGGGGTTTAACGCAGGGCTCGATTATCGTTTGGATGACTATTGGGTGGTTGGAGGTTTACTGGGTTACATCGCAGAAGAAGTAGATTTTGATTCTGGCAAAAGTATTGTTGATGGCGGCGTTATAATGTACGGCTATTCAATGATAGGGTTCGCGCTGTATCAATCTGACACCTGGTTTTATAGTGGTTCGATTGGTTACCAATTAAGTGACTTTGAAACCAAACGTAGCATTCGCTACCCGTCCATTAATCCTGATGTAGCCAATGTGGACACCTCTGCTGAAAGTAATAATGACGCCTACACATATTCCTATAGTTTGGCGACAGGTATCGCGCTATTTGTATCAGATACTTTTACCCTTGAGCCTTCTTTTAGCGCGAGCTATCAAGAAGTGACCATTGATGAATACAGAGAGCAAGACATTCACAATGCTGGTTTTGATTTCTTCATTGATAAACAGAATATAGCGTCATTGGAAACCGCAACCGGTCTAAAAGCACAGTTTACTCTATCAACTCGATACGGAGTATTTATGCCATTTGCCGACATACAGTTTTTTACGCAGCATAAAACTGGCGGGCACTCCATTCGAGCGGCCTACGTTGGTGCTTCGCAAACCCTTACCGATGATGCATTTTTTAACTTGCCTACTAATAATGTCGATGCTAATTATGAAACCTATAGTATTGGCATGGCAGCGGTGGTTCGAGGTGCAGCGCAATCCTACTCCGGCGCGCCCGCAAGTGGTGGCGTGCAAGTCTATTTCAATTACAGAGAAGTACATCATATCGGTGATTATCACCAAAAGAGCCTGTCTGGCGGCATGCGATACGAATTTTAAAGGTGATATTAACCATGTATGGTCTCACAATAATTAAAGAATGTTTTCGTGAAATAAGTTTTACAAATTTCTCAGTCTACAAAGGTGTATTGTTAGCAGCACTGGTGCTGCTCAACGCCTGTGGCGGTGGTTATTCAGAAAGCCAGAGTGATGATTTACCTCCCGTCGCCAATGCCAGTGCAATTGGGCTGGGAAATAGTACTTCAACTACCGGAAATTACTATTCCGCTCGGTCGAACAGCCAGGTGGTATTAACCGGCAAGGATAGTAGTAGCGACTACGCGCCGATTCTTACCTTTGATTGGGCACAGATAGATGGGGATATCGTTGTTGATCTGGTCGAGCGCACTAGTAATGCGGTAGCGTTCGATACGCCCAATGTCAGTACACTCACTACGTTAGGTTTTAATCTGACGGTTACTGACGCAAATGGAAATACCGATAGTAGCACAGTCTATATAGATATTAATCCAGGTGATGATGCCGATCGTTTTTTAGCAGACCCACGAATTGCAGGAGATAGTTTGACCATATTGGCTGCTTTGCAAGGCGGAGAGGATACCGGAGACAGTGATTTACTGTTTAGTCTCGATGTTATTAGTACTGCTCACTGGCGCAACCGATTAGGTGAGATGGACCAGATGGTGGTAAGTACCCAAACTGTTAATAGCCTGTTCCCCGCAAACTTCACCCCAAGTGAGGGTTATAATGCGCTTGCAGAGTCAATGAATCCTGTATTTTCTATTGATTTAAAACGATTTGATGCGGATGACGTTAACCAGCATTTTGAAGATAGTAATCGTGATCGGCGTATAGAGGTGTATGAACTACCCAACGCATATATGGATATCCAATTTTCTATTAGCTCACCGCCCGGTGTGGAATTTGAACTTTTTGCACTTGATAAAGATAGCCTTGGGGTTGATATTGCCTCACGAACAATGATCAATTCAGCTGAAGTGGATGACGCAGCTACCCCTCCGGCTAACGGTTCTCTTTTGCAAACCTGGACTGGCTACACTTCGGTTAATTTTTTGACAACTTTGATTCGCCATGAACTTGACTTAGAAAATACGATTACGGCAAATAATTATTATAGCTTAATCGATTCTGCGGGAGAGAGCACGACGTTGACTGCTTGGAAAATGCAGGCGGGATTTATTGATGAATATGGAGAGCCTGTTGAGGATTCTGAAATAGCCCACGCATTGTATGTGAATAATTTTGATTTAGGTTTTGGACGCGATATGTATTTGCGTAAGGCAGACAATGGCAATGTTTACAGTTATGTAATGAACTATCCGACCATTGAAGCCGGAATGCAAAAACGGGGTGATTTCGCAGTGGTAGCAATGGAATATAGTGAGAATCCTGATCCAAACGGAGCCAATGCTAAGATTGTTAAGTTTTATGCATTCGCCCCCGATAAAAGAACGGGTGAGTTTGTTCGCTCACCCAGTATGAATTTCGATGGTGGTGGTGAGCGTTTTATTCCTGGAGTTTGCATGGTGTGCCATCAAAGTTACCAAGGCAGTAGAGACTATACGGATGTTTCCCATGCAGACCTTGAGGCAACTTTTATGCCATGGGATGTGGACTCATTCTTATTTAGCCATGCAGATAATCCAGAGTTTATCGAGCCAACGCTTGATACTAATAAATTCAGTGCAACAGAACTAGCACAATACAGCCGGGAAAGTCAGGATGCAGAAATTAAGAAACTTAACCTTGGAGCATTGGCAACCTACAAAGATGATCCCGTCAGAAATGAAGCTCCAATTCAATTGATCCATAGCTGGTATGGAGACCCTGAAGTCAACCTTCCTGTTGATGAATTGCCAGCAGATTCAACTTTTGATGGCAGTCTGATCCCGCCAGGCTGGGTAGGCCATGAGGAACTTTATACTAAAGTAGTCGCTAGAAACTGTCGCCTTTGTCATACCCAGTTAGCGAGGAAGGATAGAAACTTTGATTCTTATGATGAATTTATAGGATTAAAAGACAAGATTATTGATTACGTCTATGAAGAGGGGCGTATGCCAGCGGTACGATTAACTATGGACCGTTTTTGGGTTTCTTTTAATGGTGAACAAAGTGCCGCAGAGTTGTTGCGTACTCACTTACTGGCGTTGGACGAAGCAGTTCCAGAATTTCCAGGCCTACCGATACCCTTATTTGATTTCAGCAGCTCCAATCCAACCATTGATGATTTAGTAACGCTAAATGCTGCGTCGAGCTCGTTTTCTAGAAGTTATACCTGGTCAATGACGCCTGCTGAAGGTTCAACTGTCGATCTAGGCAGTAGCACGGGGGTGAATAGCTCCTTTGCACCTGATGTACCTGGAGGGACATACTCAGTTACCTTAACTACGGAAAATGAAAAGGGTGAAGTGGAATCAATTACTGAGAGTGTGACACTGGCAAACCGAGTCCCGGTTGCCGAGTGCTTAACTGCTAGTACTTCTGGAATAACAAACGAAGGTTTATTAGAAAACATTCCAGTTGTATCTAATATTGCAGGTCTGGGTGACGGTGGTGTTTTAATTGATTCAGTATTTAGTGGTAGCTTTGGTAATATAGCGATAGATAATGGTAGTCAAACATTGAGTTATCAGTTAGATAATCCATTCATACGGGGCTTGGATACCGTTGAATATCAGCTGGTTGATTTTGATGGTAGCCTTTCTACAACCTCTGGCGATTGTATAACTACGCCAGCGTCGGGCTATGGCCATATTACTATTGACACAAGTTTGGTGGGTCTAGTACCCACTAATGTTACTGCTGCAACAGACGCAGTTAACAACACCTCTGAAGTTACTATTAGCTGGGATCCTCCCACTGAAGTCATTGCAGAAAGTTATACGCTCTGGCGTGATGGGGTAGAATTGCTACTTGATGCTACAGAGCAAACAACGCGTAATTACACCGACACCCCCCTTGCTCACGGCACAGCATATACCTATACGGTAAGGACCGTTATTACGGAATCGGAGTCAGAAGATTCAGACCCGTCTGTAGCGTCTACTTTGTCATTAGTGCCTGGCGGGCTAGCTGGCAGTAGTGTAGATACCAATCAGATTGATCTGAGCTGGAATTCACCAGTGGGAAATGAGACATCATTTAATGTTTACCGAGATGATGGTGCCGGTTATGTCTTGTTGGGCTCAAGCGGAGCGTCATTAAGCTATTCTGATATGACGGTGGGCGCAGGTACGGCTTATGACTATAGGGTAACGGCTTTCGATAGTACCGGCCAAGAGTCAGGAGCTTCAAATATAATCAGTAACACGTCTAAGCCGGAGCCACCGGGGAGTTTAGCTGCCACTGCCATTTCAACAAATCAGATAGATTTAACCTGGCCTTCAGTGACAGATGCTACGAGCTATAAGGTCTACCGAAAGCTAACTAGCGATATTAGTTTTCCAGGTTCACCGTTAGTAACACCCGCTACCAATAGTTTTTCAGATACATCGGCTAGCGCTGGATTTAGTTACGATTACCTCGTTGGTGCTACAGTCGGAGGGGAAGATTCAATAACCTTTGCTACCGATACGGAGTCGTCCTTTCCGGTTGCCCCGTCTAATTTTGCGGCTACCGAGACGGGCAGTACCACATCGCAAATCAACCTGAGCTGGACGGCGCCTATTGGCGATATAGACAGTTATAACATCTACCGCACTGGAACCGTAGGTGCAATAGTTAACGTAACCTCAACCAGTTACTCAGATAGCGGCCGAAACTCGGGGACTCTTTATAATTACACCGTTAAGGCTGTTGCAGGTGGGCACGAATCTATTTTAGGAGATACCGATAGTGGCGCGACTAAACCTGCTAAACCCGCTGGCTCCGGTAAACCTACAGCTACGGTGGTTAATGCCGATAGAATAACTGTCGGTGGTTACGCTATAAGTTGTAGTGATACACCTAGCTATTCGATTAAACCTTCAGGTATTTCTGCTACTACCAGTGGGGACGCATCTACAAATATAAACGGGCTTACCGGTAATACTGGCTATACATTTACCGTTACTGCCACCTGCAACAATGTTCCATCATCAACATCAAACGCTTCAAATTCTAAAACTACAGAAGTATCTTATGCCGATAATATACAAACAAGCGTTGTAAACAGTGTAGGGTGTCAAGGTTGCCATTCTCCTAATACGGTGGCTGTAACTAAAGCGCGAATTACAAGCAACCCTTACAGCTCTTGTATTACCAACGATAAAGACCTGTCAGATTGTAATGCTGCAATGGCAGGGGTTACGCTAACGGATTCGCAGTTACAACTGATCTTAGATTGGTATAGTGATGGTTACGAAAATTAGTAGGCTAAAGTCGCGCTAAATAATTGCTATGCTAAGGGAGGACCGATTTTGAATGTCAAAATTCAACTGCTTTTGGTGTCTGTCCTTTCTCTTAATGCATGCTCGTTAAGCACTGCCTCTTTGTCTCGAGGCGAAAACATTCGAGCTATGGCAGTAGAACAAGGATGGCAGAAATATCTGGTTTTAGGTGACCATTTTGACCTGGCTTATTTTGTACCGGATGAGGTGCGTGTTTCTAATATTCTAGTTGTCTACATTGAAGGTGACGGTTTGGCATGGACAAGTAAAACCAGACCTTCTGCCGACCCTACACCCTTAACGCCAACCGCTTTACTGTTGGCGCAAAAGCATCCAGGATCAAACGTCGCCTATCTAGCAAGACCCTGTCAGTATGTGGAGGGTATTAATCGTCATCACTGTAGTCAAGCAGTATGGACTGGCGGTAGGTTTTCGGAATCGGTTGTAAGCGCTAGTAACCAAGCCATTACTTATTTGAAAAATCGTTACCAGGCAGATTCCTTAACGCTAATTGGATACTCCGGAGGAGGTGCGGTTGCCGCATTAGTGGCGGCAAGGCGTAACGATGTCATGGGGTTAGTCACCATTGCGGGCAATATAGATCACGATAGCTGGACCAGTCACCATCAAATCACACCGCTGTCGGAATCCCTAAATCCCGCAGATTTTTTGTCACAGCTAAGAGGGATCCCACAGGTTCATTTTGTCGGTGAAAAGGATCAAGTTGTTCCAGCCGAATTAACGCGTGGTTATGTCTCAAAGTTCGACTCGTCCACTTCGCTAGCATCAATCATAGTCAACGAGGTAAAAGACACTGACCATCATTGTTGCTGGGTTGAACAGTGGCCCAATCTATATTCACTGGTTCAAGAAGTGATTCCTATGCGATAGAGATACAATAAAACGTGGAAAGATAACTATTGTTGCCAGTTTTGGTAATCATCATTGAATTCAGATTTTGTTTTTGGTTCTCTAGCCCCCCCTACGAATATCACCGTCTCTAACAGGCTGCTCTGTAGGTTCAAAGTCCCCTTTTAATACTTGTAATAGTTCGAGGCCTGCATCACCTCCATCACCGACTATCTTTTTATCAGCAATTAGACATAGCGCTTGGAAATGTCTATTAAGGTGTTTAATGTCTTTGTCGGCAAGAATTTCAGAGGCATTAAGAATGGCGTCAGCTTCACCGGCGATAGTGGTAATTAAGTTGTAGCCGAAGGTGTCCCCGGCACCTTTGAGTATGTGGGTTAGCTCTTTCATGCTTTGTTTGATTTCAATGTTTGACGGGTTTTCCATTAAAAACTCTAACTGAGTTTTTAAGCTATTACAGTCTAGGACTATGGTGGCCTCATATTTTGTTTGAAGCTCAGTTAGCTTCTCTTCGCTAGCGCTTCTCATTCTCGATTTTAACGCACTGGTGCTGGAACCGGTCGTGGGGAATTCTTCAGCCGTATCAGACAAACAGCGTAGCACTTGCGCTAAACGGCCGTCTTTGCTATTTAATTCGACAGGTGATTTGTTTGGAGATTTGTTTGGAGATTTGTTTGGAGATRGTTTCGGGGCATTTTCTGCWTCTTCARTGCGATCAGTAGCTTGCYGGACYAAAGTWGCGGGCGCGGTRGAGACCGTATATATCGCATCGCAACTGGTGTGAATGACTTCACCCAAATGGGTGTTGATTGCAAGTAGTAGTTCATTCAAATCGATAGGTTTCGAACATACGTCATTTACGCCGCTTTCGAAATAATCTTCGAGGTTGCCGGCTGCGATATCGGCAGTCAACGCAATGATGGGTATATGTGATAGATCAGATTCCATTGCCCGAATAATTCGGGTAGCTTCTATACCATCCATCACAGGCATACGAACGTCCATCAATACCAAATCAAAGTTTTCTTCCAACAACCTTTCGACCGCTATTTTTCCATTGTCAGCAACCGTTATTTGATGGTTCAAATCTTCGAAGATTGTCACGACTAACTGTTGGATCACAGGAGTGTCTTCGGCAAGCAATATCTTTAAGGGGCGTGATGATACCCAGGATACCGTATCGATTTTGTTAGAGGGTCTTTCAATGGGCCCCTTCGTGGGCTGGTAGTTAACGGTAAACCAAAACTGACTGCCAAGCTTGGGTACGCTTTTAACCCCGATTTTTCCACCCATTAATTCTGTCAATTGTTTCGATATCGAAAGCCCCAGTCCAGTGCCGCCATACTTTCGGGAGGTGGAACTGTCGGCTTGGGAGAAGGCTTGGAATAACGTTTTCTGTACCTTGTCGTCTATTCCAATGCCAGTATCGCTTACTGCTATACGAATTGTTCGAGTGACCTCATCGCTAGGCGCATCGAGGGGGAAACTTTCTTTGTTGGGTTTTTTCTTGACAATCGAGGTTGATTCGTCATCGCTAACGCTAACGCTAACGCTAATGCGCCCGCTGCTGGTAAACTTAATCGCATTACTGATCAGATTGGAGAGGATCTG
>NVVG01000035.1 GCA_002402125.1 Moraxellaceae bacterium | reverse complement strand
GGGTGTTTTGCGAGCCGAAAGCCAAGAGAAAATACTGATTTATTTACTTATGCGTGATAAAGGTTACGGTAGTAGCATTGCTGAGTTTTATGGGGTTTCTCAAAACGCTGTTCAAAAACAGTTGGCTAGGTTGGAAGAGGATTCGGTGATTGTTGGTGAGCCCATTGGTAAAGTGCGTCAGTATCAACTAAATCCACGTTACGCATTTTATGAGCCTTTAAAGTTGTTGCTTAAAACTGCAGTTGAGGCTTATCCCAAAGATCTGGTAAAAAAACTTATTATGGTGAGAACGCGCCCGCGTAAAGCCGGTAAAGCAATTAGATGAGTTTCCCTCGGCACCGTTAACCGTTGTTTTAGTGAAAGGAGGAGAGGTTCCTATTCTTTATGGTTTGGATGTTGTTAAAGATCGCCTTGCAGCCTATTTTCATTGGCAGGATAAACCGGCATTAGTCCAAGCGTTAACGGTTATGTTAAGTCATGATATTACTCCTTCCCAGATTGAGTCATTTTGCGAGCGCGAACAAGCCCATGATGAATATAAATTCATTATGGAGCTCTATGCTAATGCTGACATTAGAAAGCTATCAACGATGGATGCCGTAGAGAATATTGTTTTACGAGAGTCTCTGAAAAGGCTTTAATCGCTGAATATGGAGTGGGTGTCCTCAATTGTATCTCCTCAAATGTAAGTGTTTACGTTTATCGGGTTGGAGCAAGTTCCGGTAGGTAAAAACGTTCAGCATGTTCTGGGATTGCCCAGCGAAGGGGGGAGCGGCTACTTGTCTCGGTGAGAAGGCCCTCTTCCTTTAGTTGTCGAACTAGTTTGCGAGTGACGCTGTTACTTAGCCCGCTGATCTTATCCATGTCGGCGCGCGGAAATTCACCGTAGATAAAGGCTTTTTCTAACAGTCGGACTGCTTCAGGTTTTATCGGCCCCATGCCGCCAATGAGCCCTTTGTTTCTATCGTCAATGTAGTGCTGAATACGTTGTCCCATTCCGTGGAGGTCTAGTAATTGATCCATAAAACTAACTTGGTCAATGGCTGTGGTGAGCATAAATTCGCAAAAACCAATAAGATGGCTTTCGGATAGTGCGCCTCGTCCGTCTCGGTCGCCTTGTCGAGGGAAGTCTGCACGCGCCAAGGCTGCTTTGTATTCGTGGTGGTTGCGTGCAAGACCTCGGCTTAAGCACCATATTCCACATGCACCTATGCCAATCGCCTTAAGAAATAGGTCTGTGTGTAGGCGTCCGACTCTACCATTGCCATCCAAAAATGGGTGGACCCACATAAAGCGGTGATGGGCAGCCATTGCTGCGATGACTCGTTTTTGTCCGTGGTGTTGCTCAAGTTTGTATGCGGTGGCAAAGCGGTTCAGGAATAGGCTTAAGTCATCAGCAGTGGGTGGAAGGTGTCGGCCTACTTCAACCTCTTCGTCTTGTTGGCGAAATTGCCCGGGAGTTACTAACTTGGTTTCCTCATGGCTACCTTTTACGATGCGGAGAGTGTCTGGTAATTCCTCGTAGAACAATCGGTGGATTTGACTAAAGCAGTCGGCTGATAACAAGGGTGGTGTGTTGCCCTTTGATAATTCCCGTTGCACTTTTATGTGCGCTAAGGATTCCAGTTGTAGATCCCTTTTTGAGGGGTCGCTACTGTACTCACCATTCATGGCTTTTCTGATGTCTTGGGGGAGGGTGCTGTTACCTTCGATCAAGTTAGAATAGTAGGAGTTGATCACTCTCATATGTTCTTCTAGTACTATTGCCGTAACGGGGCTTAGCTTCCCGGATAGTGCGGCGGCTTGGCGCTCTAATTCAAGAGCCAGTTCTGGTAGGCGTGACTTCTCTATCCCTGTATCGGATGGAATTAAGGGTTCAAAACTGCTGACGCTGGCGTGTTTTAATGCGCTCATAGGAGGATTTGTCTCAGTTTGTATATCAGTTTAAATGAGGTTGTGCCTTTCTGTATGCCCCGTTATTGTTGACTATAGAATGGTTTTGTTAAAAAAGATACGTAAGGAATATGCTATTTTGTCTCAGTTTGCGTCTCAGTTTGCGTCTCAGTTTATGGTTCAGTTGAGCGTTAAGTGTGGTTCCGCCCCTGGCGCCATCTTTTAAGATTCTTCTTCTATCGCCATTTGCGTGTGCGTCTATACCAATTGAGCCGATTATTTGCTATATTCATCTATGAAACGTAGTCGAATAAGCGGGTTAATCATCTATGAAACAGTGGGCATGGCAACAAAATCAGTGGCCCAATTGGGTATGGGATTCCGATAAAGTCACTAAGATTCAACAAGATACCACTAGAATTCAAGGCCGCTTAGATGGTGTTGGAAACCTGCTTGGCGATGAGATTTCCCAGGAGTCCCATATTAACGCGTTAATTGACGACGCGGTTAGTACAGCGGCTATAGAAGGGGAGGCACTTAATCCAGAATCAGTGCGTAGCAGTCTGGTAAACCAGCTGGGACTTGTTGACCTGGGATTGCCGCAAGCGGATGCAAAGACTAATGGTCAAGTGCAGCTGTTGCTTGATGCAAACTATAATTTTGACTCGAAACTTACCAATGAACGGTTATGGCATTGGCACCAATGTTTATTTCCTTTAGGTGCGCCGCTCAATCGTTTTCCTGTTGGAGCCTATCGAGAGGATTCCGTTGTTGTTGCGAGTGGCTTCCCTCCTAAGCAAACGATCCATTTTGAAGCCCCTCCTGCAGATCGAGTAGCACAGGAAATGAAGGTGTTTTTGGCATGGTTCGAGGGGGAGGGTAAAAAACTACCCGGCATTATATTTTCGGCAATTGCGCACTTATGGTTTGTCACCATTCATCCTTTTGGTGATGGCAATGGCAGGATTGCGCGAGCAATTGGTGACCTCGCATTGTGCAAAGCAGATAATTTAGGCCAGCGTTTGTATAGCATACCTTCTGCGATTTTTAGTCAAAGAGCCGATTATTACCATGCGTTACAAACAGTTCAAACAGACCGCTTAGATATCACCGAATGGTTGATTTGGTATTTTGGTCGAGTGCAAGATGCTGTGTCGGTTGCTGAGGGCAGGATAAAGCAATGCACATTAAGGTTGGGGTTCTGGGAAAAGGTGGCTGACATTCAATTGAATGAGCGACAACGTAAGATGCTAAAGGCCATGCTTAGAAATGACCCGAGAGAGTACATAGGTGGCATGACCACTAAAAAATATGCAAACCTAACCCAATGCGCGAAACAAACCGCCGCTAAAGACCTTTCGCAATTACATGAGCTGGGCGTTTTTAAAAAAAGCGAGGCAGGAGGGCGCTCAACAAGTTATCAAATAGATAGGAGGTTGCTTCGTTAGTTTTAATAGACGTGTGGATTTGTCGTGTTTGCTCTATTAATCTATTCATACACTAGCGAAGCAATATCGTTAATAAATGATGGACACTATCTGGGTCTAAACAATGGGGTTTTACCAGAGGGTGCCCTAAAAGGTATTATTCAAATAGTCAAAGCTTTGGCCAATCAAACTATCCAAATCAAGATCATCTGCAAATTCGAAATGAGTGGTTTTTGATGGGGCCACCAGTCTTATGTTGCTAAGTTGCTGGCGGCCCCCTTGGCGGAACGCATGAATCGATGTTTTTACTGCACAAAGTTACTTCTTTACGACTAGGGGAGAACTGGGGTTATCTTATAGTTGAAAATAAAATGCAGCAACTCGACGGATCTTATATGACCATTCATCGTATTACTGACATAAATGTTCATGAGGAGTTCTCCCTCGGGCACTCCTTCCCAGTTAGCAATATCAGGTGGGCAGAAAAACGAATTCCTAGCTTGATTAAAATGCGTCATAAGATCATCACCTGCACGGGAGATATTTGAATTGTCATCTTTCTCCCATAAACTTGCTTCAAAGGTAATACAAGCACCCCCAAGGATTGGAACGTTGATAAAAATTTTATCGTCGGGGCGATCGATAGCACCTTCAGCCGGTGCTGATTTCACAGCATTTGCCTCAGTTACCTCAGATACCACCTCATCATTAACGGTAACGGTCCAATACAATTCACACTCATCGTCATTGTCCTTAGGAGTTTCTATATCAGGACCAACACCTATGTTAATTATATTTGTCCTTGTCCGATCGTTACAAATACCTGTTGTAAGGCCTATAATTTCAATTAGAAATCGTTGTTTGTTGACGGCTGTATTGAGGGAAATCTCGCTAACTAGTATTGGCTCACCGTCATTAACACTTAAGTAAACGTTATATCTATATTTTCTGTCAGCCGTTGTTGCATCAGAAAAAGCAACATCCAGTACATTATCCACATCTACAACCGATTCTAATTCCACCGGAAAATCACACGAAAAGGGTGTGTCGCAGTCAGGAAATACACCACCTAAGGCAACCTCTTGGCGACGAACTTCGTACACTACCGACATTGCATCGGGTATAACGGGAATAGTGAAACTAACGTCTATTCTTGTGCCATCAGCTGTGGCTGTTGCTAAATCTGCCAAGGTTCGTAGATCGAAAGCTACCGTCGGCTGAGGATCATGAGCGTCTAACATTAGATCGCCGTCGGTGTCTGCGGTTGTAGGGTCCGATATCCAGACGTTATTGTCAAAATCAAATTCATCAACATCTGAGACGCCATCATTATCGGTATCTAGGGTCACTGGGTTTGAACTAACAATTCGTACTGTGGGAAGGGAATCACCAAGCCCGGTTACACTGATTGGATAACCCTTTAACTCTTCATAATCAGTAAAAAAACCATCAAAGTCTGAATCGGGATTTTCTGGGTCTGTTCCGGCAAAAAACTCTGCCCTTGAGCCAAGGCCGTCCAAGTCAGTGTCTTGCATGTAAACCAAATGCAAAACATCACCTGCGGTTAGCTCCAAGGCTGCAAAATCATACTCATCTAGTCCCGAGTAAGTTGCTATGGTTGGGGTGACGCCATTGTCATTAGAGTGGATCGCAACCCAATATTGTTTCAAGTCTGTATTGGCGACTGTACTGCGGACAGATTCCAGTTGACCCGTCGCAGCGACGGTATAGGGTGTTTGTAAAATATTGCTCATAACATCATGAACAGATACACGGCCTGACGCCGTATCGACATTGGTAGCCACCAGATAACGCTCTGACGCTTGGCTGGTACCAAAATCAATGATCACAGAAGCTGTTTTTGCAGCAATATCTGTTTCACGAAAGGCAAAAGCCACACCATCCTCGTCAACAACATCACTGGACGATACATTGATAATCAAACCGCTGGCATTTTTGAGTAATGTTTTGGTGGTACCTACATCCAGTCCACCATTATTAAAGACCAAATCACCCGTTGATGATTTTGGGCCCAGAGTAGTTCCTGAGAAGTTAGAAAAAGTGGTATCCAAATTGAGGTTGCCAATGGGTGATCTTTTGCCCGAGTAGAGTGAATCAATCATGACTGAGCCGAGAACCAAATTGTTTATGCGAAAGGCAACATCACCATCATTGAAAATCTGCACATTCACGGCCAACTCACCACCGGTATTGTTGTAGCCAGTAGTTTTTTCAAAACTTTCATTTTCACTCAGTGATTGACTATTTTCATCACTTTGCTCTTCGGTATAGCTAAACGATGATTCACTGGTTGTCGAATGGCTATAATCATAATTCACCGTTGCAGTAAGGGTTCCGGTTACGCCACCGGTGGGGCCAGCTTCTACTTCTACGCCTGCTGAAATCTCAACACCAACGGTATGTGTTTCTTCCACTGACAAACTGTTCGTTGAGGTGTCACTGGTCGTAACCGTGTTTGAGTAGCCTATGGTATTTTCCCATCCAGAGCTTACCGCCGTGCCAGTGCTGTCTTCATAAAAGAGCGTAATAGAGGGTACCGACGTAATTTCAACACGAAGTTTCGGTACATCCGCAATTAAAGGGTTAAAACGAAAGTTGTTATTGTCTGGATTGAAGCCGAAATTAACGACCTCCTGATAATCATCAAAGCCATCACCATCGGTATCGGTTAATACTGGCGACGTACCATATATTGCTTCTTCGGCATCGGTGAGGCCATCACCATCAAAGTCAGCATCGATATCACTTCCATCATCATCACCGTCGGCATCGCCATCACTTCCATCATCACCGCTATCGCTTCCACCATCACTGCTATCATCACTTCCATCATCACCGCTATCGCTTCCACCATCAGTGCTATCATCAGTGCTATCGCTTCCACCATCACTGCTACCACTTCCACCAACACCGCTATCACTTCCATCATCAGTGCTATCACTTCCATCATCACCGCTATCACTGCCATCATCACCGCTATCACTGCCATCATCACCGTCGGCATCGCCATCACTTCCATCATCAGTGCTGTCACTGCCATCATCAGTGCTGTCACCGCCATCATCAGTGTTATCACTGCCATCATCACCGCTGTCACTTCCATCATCATTGTCAGCATCGCTACCACTTCCAACTTCGATATCACCACCATCAAGGTCAGCTTCGACATCACCTCCACCAGAATCGCTACCACCTCCACCACAGGCGACTAATGATGCGAATGATATGATTAATAAATATCGTTGTATGCTTATCAAGAGTTTCATCATTTATCCAGTTTTGTGTTTTTGGGGTGAAAACGAGGGAGCCAAAAAACGCATAGCGCCAAGCGAGCCTCATGGTAGTTGAGATACCGCTAACGGCCTATCAGGTGATCACCTGATTTTGGAGTGAAATAATGGGGAACGGGTGCTTAGCTTCTATTTAACGGGATAAACAGATTGATCTATGGCGTTATAAGCCCGTCAGGCCTAGCTCTCTAGCGCGCTCAATGAGATGTACGATATTACGGACTTCGAGCTTTTTCATTAGGTTCATGCGATGAGTATCAACGGTTTTTATGGAAATGAATAATTCATTAGCAATTTCCCCATTGCTACGACCTACCGCCAGCAGGTTGAGAACTTGCCTTTCTCTTTTTGTTAAATGATGACCGCCATCTTGCAATAACTGCCTAATTTCCTCTTGGATAAATTGCTCTCCCTCACTGACAGCAGTTATGGCGGCTTGCATAACGTCGGGGTCAACAGACTTCGATAATAAACCTTGTACCTTGGCCTGGCTGGAAAGTACTTGCTGAAACACGGCGGCATATTGCAAACCGGTCAAAATAATAATTTTTAAGTCTGGATGATTTAACCTGATAGTTTCTAAGACCGGCAAGAGTTCACCGCCGGGCATATCAAAATCGCTAACCAAGAGGTCGACTTTCAAATCGAGCATCAGTGTTTCGAGCGAAGGAATATCTTCTGCCTCAGCAATGACATCATGACCGAGAGCAGTAAGCAGGTTTTTGAAACCCGCCCTCATCAAGTTATGGTCATCGGCAAGCGCTATTTTCATCAATGTATCCCTATTTTATCGCTACTTTTTCGCTACTTTCCCAAGCATATAGTATTGCGCTGGTATCAAACACGTAAAAAACCGCTGGTCTAACTGAGCTTATTATTGGCAAGGTTTCCCATTTTTTCAATGTCCTGCTGATTATCCAGAATTTCTATTACTGCGTTGCTATACCGTTCAAGCATTTCATGGGTAACCTTGTTTGATTCAAAAATGGTTTTTTCTATGGTGGCCGCGGCTGTAGACAGGCAGTCAAGGGCCAGGAACGATGCAGAGCCTGAAATTCTATGTACAACCGTTTTTAATGCCTGAAGCTGATTATTCTCAACGTGTTCATCAAACTCTTTTCTACTGTCTCTAATCTCTTCAATAAAGACGAGCAAATGTGAAAAATATTCGGTTTGATTGTTCGGCCAACGTTTCATGCCTGTTGCAATGTTAATGCCGGGCAAGGTCTCAGCAATTTGGCCTTCGGTTGTATCTTTAGAAGAATTGCTATGAGGTGACTTCACCGCTAGTGACAAACAGCGTTGTATTTTCTCATATAACGACTCTGGATCAAACGGTTTACCCAGGAAGTCATTCATACCTGCCGCTATACATTGTTCTCTTACCCCATCCATTACGTTGGCCGTTAATGCAATGATTGGCAAGTTTCTCACGGTATCATCCAGCTGCCGAATTTTACTCGCTACCTCAAAGCCATTCATTTCAGGCATTTGAATATCCATTAATAACAAATCATATTCTTCCTGATTTGCCATTTCTATCGCAGCTTTTCCATTATCAGCAACCGATACCTGCGCCCCCATACTTTCCAGCATTGAAACCATTAATGCGCGGTTCATTTCGACATCATCTGCAACCAGAATACGACAATCCTGCAGTTTATATTCGGTGACTGCTTGTTCATCTGGCTGAATGTAAGCGCCGTCAGAATCTGAACAAACCCTAAAGGGTAGGGTGAATTTGACTGTAGTACCTGTAGTACCTGTAGAATCACTGCTCTCTACGGTAATGTCACCCCCCATCAGTTTTACCAATTTATGAACGATGGGCATACCCAACCCGGTACCGCCATAACGCCGCGTGGTTGATGCATCCTCTTGGGTAAACACATCAAAAATTCTAGGGATATAGTCTGGATCGATACCAACGCCAGTATCATTTACCGTAAACTGTATGCACACGTCTTCGGTTTCGCCTTTTTCTTCAAACGCGCTACCAGAATCAATGCAGCTGATATTGACGCTCACATTGCCTTTATGGGTAAATTTCAGCGCGTTACTAATCAGATTGTTCAAGACTTGCTGTAAACGATTTGGATCCCCCGTCACCCTTGGTGGAACAGCCTCTTCCACGGTAAATTCAAACGCCAGATGCTTTTCTTTGGCTTGCCGCGAAAATGAGGCGACCCCCATTTCAATAATATCTTCAAAATAAAAAGGAATCGACTCTAGATCGGCTTTGCCTACATCAAGCTTGGACATGTCGAGAATGTTGTCAATCAGTAGCAACAATGAATGGGCTGATCTATCAATATAATTAAGATGACGCCTTTCATTAGGTTTTAACTCTGCATTTTTCAATAAGTGCGTAAAACCCATTATGGTATTCATGGGTGTGCGTATTTCATGACTAATGGACGCTAAAAACAAACTTTTTTCTTTATCGGATTTCTTTGCTGCGAACGCCAATTTCTCTTTTTCGCGAGAATTTTCAATTTCCAGCGCGAGCGCACCTTCTGTTAGCTGTTTTTGATCTAGACCTTCTTTAATCCGCAAACGCATTTGATTTAAGGCATTAACGACCTCGTCCAACTCATCACCGGCATGATCATCGACCTTGCCATTCTTCCTTCTGTTAAGTGAAAATACGCCATCTAGGCTTGAGAGTTTGATTTTTTTTGATTGATTGGCAATGTCCAGGATATGTCGGGTTAAGACTTGCTGGATAATGAATAATATAATGGCCGAAATTAATAATGTTTTTAAACTTTGCAGTAGTATTATATAGAGCGCACTTTTATAGAGGTTATTGTAAGCATTTTCGTCAGAGGTGGTAAGAATCAATTCGCCTAAATAGTATTCTTTTTCATTGTTTCCATGAATGACAAGGTCATGTTGACGGATAGCATTATCACTATGGATTTTATTTCCCTTTTCGCCCAGTTCAATTTTGTGGATTCCGGTTTGTGTTTCATTCCAGTTAAGTTCCACATGGATAACATTCGGTAAAGACAAGAGGCTTTCCATGCTGATCCTGATTTGGCTTTCATCGAACTTCCATAAGCTACCTTTTAATGCAGGTATTACGGTTGCTTCCATTTGATCAACTTGGCTATCAGCAACACGCAGGTTGTCTTGCAGGTCTGTCCACAGCAGTAAAAGGATAAACAAAAAAGTGATGATGGAACTTGCTACGATGATATAAAACAGCATCCTTATACGAATGCTTTTATTTTTTTGGCTCATAATCGTCCGTTCTTAATTCTTAATTCTTAATGCTTAATTCTTGATTCTTAATTCTTGATTCTAAGTTCTAATTTCTAAGTTCTTTGGATAGATTTTCTTCCAACAGAGGGTAGAAATCCTGGTATATTTTCTCATAGGTTCCATCATCACGCATTGACTGTAACGCTTTGTTGAACTGTAGACGCGTTGCGTCTGCTTTATTTTTTTTGGGAAATATTAAATACGTCGGCACTGTTTCAAGCGGTGGCGATAACTCCCTGACACTAGCTTGTAGGCCCAGCTGATGGAGATAGTATTTACCCACATGCCTACCACTCGGCGCAACATCAATGCGCTTCATCATTAACATACGTATAGACTGTTCTGTTAACGTCAACAGTTCGATTTTGTTAATGACGCCATCCGCAACGGCTTTATCATAGGTTCTACCATAGCTATAACCACGGATCGCGCCAAATTTATACTGACTTAACGCGGCCAGATCACCGTTAAACGCTATGGCTGAGTTCTTTCTGACAAACAATACGACGGTTTCATCCTGTAATAATTCTGAATAATCAGCGAATAACTCTCGTTCCGGGGTTCTATAGACATTAAACAAACCATCTACAGCACCACTTCTTATTTGCTCCATGGCTCTTGCCCAGGGAGCAATAGATACCTGGACAGGCTGATTCATCCGTTTAAACGCCTCTTTGACTAACTCAACACCAATGCCTTTGACCTCATTATCTTGAGTAAAGCTGTAGGGAGCATTCTCCATTGTGAGTATTTGAAGCGTTTTAGCCTGAATAGGCCCAGAAAAGACAAGCACAAGCAATAAAATGTATTTGAATAGAAGCATATAATAAAGACCACTTTTAAGAGTATTTCATTATAACTTATAGAAAAATAAGGGCCAGTGTGATTTTGAGGAGCGAAATAGTACTGGGATTGTACTGGGGTACCCACTTTGCTGCGATCAATATTTAGCCTAAATGAGGTTTTTCGAATGGGATGTCCTCGAGGGTCGTCCGCTCGGTATTGGGCTATATCTGGTCCAAAACTAGAGGTTATTGAAGTGGGGTCTTAGTTAAGTGAGCGTCCCATGTGGTTGGATGAAACTGTTGAGTTTTTGCAGCTGCTTGAAGAATAGTGACGTGATCACTTCAACCTTTTAGTTGAATAACCCCTCGAGGGCTCTTTGCTTGGCTTCCTCGGGCGGGATTTCTTGCATAAAAGAGGGCACGCAATCTACGATCATCTGAGCAAAAAAACTAACTGAGATTGTGAGATTTCAAGAAAAAATACCTGAAAGACTCCGGCGATTACCTGATAATCATGAATAAAGAAACAACGCTTGGGACACCCGCTCTGTGAAGCTACAACAATATAGTGGGTGTCCCGTGTGGTTACCAAAAAAAGCTAATACTTAACAACTCGCCCCTGAGCATTCTGTTGCTCGGGGACAGATTATTCCCCAGCAAAGATCTTTACCCCAACAAACAACACCACTGTCATCGACCGCACAGGTATCTTTGTCACCGGCGAAAACTGAAACCGGGTTACTTAAGCTGGAAGGCACATTACTTTGTTTGTACAGGTTGCCGCCCCAGCAGGTAACGCCATTATCATCAAGTGCACAGGTATGAGTATCTCCGGCGGAAACTAACCTGGGGTTTTTTAGACCTGAGGGGACAGTACTTTGCGCATGCTCAAACCTACCACCAGCAGTGGTTTTTTCGGTGGAACCATTTTCCCCATCACCCCAGCAGGTAACGCCATCGTCGTCCAAGGTACAGCTGTGATAACTCCCAACAGAGATGGCCGTTGGGTTAGAAATATTGCTGGGAACCTCCAAACTTCCCCAACCGTTCCAGCAGCTGACGCCACTATCGTCCAAGGTACAGGAGCGCCAACCGCCGATGTCTATTGCTGTAGGATTTATTATACCTTGTGGAGTTGGATCTAGTTGAAAATCACCTCCTACCCAACAAATCACTCCATTATCATCCAGCGCGCAAGATCGATTACTACCGGAGGTTAATGCTGTAGGGTTGCTTAAGCCTAGTGGTACTGCGTTTTCACTCCAAAAATCATAACCCCAACAACTGACTCCCCCTTGCTCATCCAGGGCACAACTGTGTTGATTTCCATTTGCAATAGAGACGGGGTTTTTTATATCTGTCGGGAAGGTGTTTAATGCAGTCGGAAAGTTTTCTCTTATGTCAGTCCAACAAAACCCACCGTCGTCGTCCCGGGCGCAAGTGTAACTATCACCCATGGAGAGCCGAGTAATCCCTGGGTTACTTAACCGAGCTTTCAAAGCCAGACCTTCTTCGATGGTCTGAGGGTTACCCAGTTTACCAAAATCATCTTCTCCCCAACAATGGTATCCAGTGTCATCAACGGCACAGGTGTGCTCCGTACCCACTGCAAGTAGTTTAGGGTTACTCAAGTTAGCAGGGGCTCTTGTTTGCCCAAAGTTATTTTTACCCCAACAAATCGGGCCATTATCATCTATTGCACAAGTATGATTTTTTCCCGCCGCAACCGTGATTGGATTGCTGATATTGTTGGGTATTGTGCTTTCACCCGAGCGATTACTGCCCCAACACTGAATTCCGTTATCATCTAGAGCGCAGGTATAACCACCGGAGACTAAATTCTTATCGCCGCCACCTGCAGAGATAACCACCGGGTTACTCAAACTGTCTGGTACTGTACGTTCACCGTCTTCATTTCCTCCCCAGCATACTACCCCAGTATCATCGAGCGCACAGGTATGGCGCGGCCCTACCGTTACATCAGTAGGATTCAGTAAATTTGCAGGAACCGTGCTTTGTCCATGGTCATTATTTCCCCAGCAGACAACACCACTGTCATCCAGTATGCAATGATGATCTTTGCCAAGAGCAAGTTTGGTTGGATTACGAATGCCTGCGGGTATCGCGTCAGCAAAACCGTCTTTATCCCAGCCTGCAAAACATGTCACGCCATTATCATCCAGCGCACAAGAAATACTGTAACCCGAGGCAATAAAAAAAGGATTACTTAAATTCTCCATTCTAGTTGGGACCATAGCGTTCGAGGGGAGTGCTTTACCCCAGCACGCGACTCCTTCTTCATATAATATGCAGGTTTGAATTGAGTTCGCAGTAATCTGGGTGATATTTTCGAAACTTCTAATGCCAGTAGTGCCAGCTCCACAAGCAGATAGTAAACAAAGGGATAGGCCGAGTAGTAGCGCAATTCTAAGGTTTAGCATTGTGTTATCTTCCATGTTTTTCAAGCTACGATGTATTGGTCATTCATAGTAGGACCGTCAGTTTGCGGTTGTTGAAGTGGCTGTCCTCAAGGCAACTCTATGGTTGCCCATTCCTTAAACCGCTATAAGCTATTCGCTAACTTTGCCCATTGTTCTAATTTTTCTTCTACTAGTTCAAATACTTCAATACCTTCGTACAACGTATTCAACATACCCTGGCGTGCAATAACACCAAAATAATGGTGTTCAAAATCCATAAAAGGGTACGATCCAAACGCACCTCCGCTGGATACTCGTGTTGGCTCAGTACATGTCTCATCATAAGGCTTGCATTCAATCCATAGACCATAACCATAACGCCAATCATGTCCCAAGTTGTATTTCTTCTCAATGTGATTATGGAACACGTCAACATCTGAGGTTTGAACTGCTATCATTTCAGATAGGTAATTCGTTACCCCATCTTCAGTGGTACCCAATACTTCGCCGTGGAAAAGTTTTTCCATAAACGCCATGTAATCACTTGGCGTCCACACGAGCCCAGCAGCTAACTGTGGGTTTTTAATAGAAGGTACTTTATAACTCGAGTGCTCTAGCACTTCGTATTTATTACGGAAGTTATCATATATTTCATGCCATGATACTGGTTGGTTAGCAGAAGTTGAGCTTGCATACATGGCCATCCAACCGGCAATTTGTAGGTTTGATGCGTTGTAGTCAAACACTGTACCTGGAGTAGGTGAGCGTGCGTTCACACCAAATACATTGTCTACACAAGTTTCAAAGGTATACCAAAATGGAAGGTAAAGACAAGTAGGTTCCGCCGTTATGCCTGAAGTGAAATTCAGTAAATTTCTAAGTGTTACATGTTCAAGGTTACTCAGTCTTCCTGAATATTTCCATTTTGTTCCAAGGTATTTCTGCGGATTATCCTCAAGGTTTAAAATACCACTTTGTACCAAATCCAGTAGAACGGTAGCGCTAACCATTTTAGCCGCGGATGCGCCTGTAAAAACTCGCGCCATGCTTGAGTTGCCAACGCTATGATTGAATTTATAACCATTGTCAGATTCTATCGCTACCGTAAAAATCGTTGTGGAAGTTCCAGTGCCATCGTAAGCGTCAAGGTCAGATCGAATCGATGCCTCCAAATCCAATAGGGCTTGAGGGGTTGCGCTAGCAACGTTTGCGAAAACAATGCTGGCAATAAATATTCCTATCGTAACAAAAAATGGAGTTTTCATTTTATTGTTATTGTTTCTGATACTAAAGTTTATCGAGGGGGGTTTATTCATAACTACGTCTTCCATGGTGGTAGTTTTATAGTGAAATATATAATGTCTATCGGTTGGCTGGAATCTAGGCTGTTAAACCCTATCAATTCATTTGATGCAATAAAATACTGTCGCAACAAGGGTTTTTTAGCATCTGTAATATCGCACAAATCGAGGAGCTAGTAAATATCAGGAATAAGTTTTTTGTTTTAGTCAGATATTCACTAAATTCCGTTCCATATTTTGACGAAAAATAGTTTTCTTTTTGGGGTGTTATGACGATAGCTAAATCAATGAAATGAACTCAATATTAAAAGGCATCAGGAAAATCACCACTAATAGTTTCATCGCCATTAGTTGCCGTATAACTTGGCGCTACTGCCGCATCAAACTCAATCACACCATCCCAGTTGTTTATTGTGAAATTGACACTTCCTTCCGTAGGAAAAGCCTGCTGGTTAGACGTTTGCAGGTTATGGCTTTCAAATATGAATAGTTCTGCCAATAACGACATTATCTCTCCCTCTATTTTAAAATCCCCAACTACAAGACCTCTGTCAACACATCCATCGATAAACCCTAAATTATCTACACACCCAACACTAGAATCGGAATTTGAAGACCTAAGGATTTTTTCTTTAAAATCTTGTTCATAGTCACCAAAAGGCCCCTCAGAAATATATAAATGACTGGTAATAGCTTTAAAAAGGATTTCTTTAGATTGCGCTTCTTCCAGTACATGATCTAAATCAAGTGCGTTTACCTCATTTAGATCAATAATATTACCTGTTGAGTCGATAGCCTTGACCCGATAGTAATAGCTAATACTACGCTCACCTTTAATTAGATCAGGCTCCACCGTATCATCAAGTGAAATGCAGCCTGAAACATCAACTAACGGTGCGTCTAACACAAAATAGCCATCAACATCTGGCACAAATAGATAATCAGTATACTTTTCTCTATAGCAGTCGCTAAGGTCACTAGAAATTTTAATGCCCCTATCGTTAAAGAAAGCATAACTTTCAACAATATAACTCCCTGCAATTTCACCATGTAACACAGTTGGCTCGATATCAAAGTCCGACACCGTTAGGGACGCTGCAGAATCATTTCCGCCAGCACAAGCAACAATCCCCAAAGATAGTCCCAGCGTAAGCGCAATTTTTTTCTTTTGGTTTTTCATAAACTACAATTCCTAAATTTAAATTTTATAGATCAAATACGATACCAAAGCGGCACAACAAGCTCCGCTGCACCTAATATCAACACGAGGAGCAGCGAAAAATATTTATATATAGCTCTAGCGTGTTCTATTAGCCTTACCATAAGATGCCCAATGACACGTAATAAACATTTTCAATGCCTGTCAGATCTCACCTCAGGTATCATCCCATGGGGGAATGTATATGGAATGCGAGAATAGGAAACTTGGACATTCTTAGGCGGGGAAAATGTTATATTAGGGATCACTGCACCAAGGTCCATGCCTGAGTTGATTGCGCAATACGCACACCATACATCTAAAGCTGCGCCATTCGCAATATAAAGAGGGAAATAAATTCCAAATATGATTAGCCAATATAGAGTTGAGGGCATCCAAAGCGTCAATTATCAAGAGATTATTAGCCAAGGTCGCGTGTTAAATACGCATAGGTATATCTGATATATACGCTCATTCCCTATGATTTATTCAAAATATACAGCAGGTTATCAAACCACGTGTTGTATTTATAGACAGCCATAATGAACCGACAACCAGACTAACAATTATTGTAGACGCCGTAATCAATGGGGTCAGTAATCAATGGGGTCAGAGTCAATCAATGGCAACCTTTGCCAAAGTATGCCATAACTGGCGTTGTATATATTTAAGTTTGGAGTCTATGTTATGGCGGCTATGAACATAACTTTGCCTGATCCAATGCATGATTGGGTAGAGGTTCAAACAAAAAGCGACCTTTATGCCAATAATAGTGATTATGTACGTGACTTGATTCGTAAGGATCAGTTGCGGGTAATGCAGCACGCAATTACCGATGGTATTGAAAGTGGCGAGCCAAAAGCCTGGAGCAAGGAAGAATTTAAAGCAAGGATGAAGCAGCAATCTAAAGATGAAAAATTATAAACTTGTACCTGCCGCTTAAAAATATTTAGAACGTATTTGGTTTTATACCGTTGTTCGTGTGTTGCACGAAATCATGGATATTGATGTGCAATTATCTGACTGATTCTGGGAATTCTTTGCATGGAGTTAAGCGATGTCCGAGTATTAATTCGTCGAGAAGCTCCAGAGCAACCCAGAAGTGTTTCTTGAAGAATGGGATGAGGATGTCAGGAATCAATGGGGTCAGAGTAATTGATTTTAAAAACGAGCGGCAACGACAAATCCTCGGTTATTATGGGTATATATCTAGAAAATAAGGAGAAATCTAGGACACCCACTCGGCCGTGAACAATATCGGGCCTAAAAACGAATTTATTGGGAGGGGGCCAAAGGTTACTGGTACCAAGCTGTGGTCATTTGGCGTTGGGTGAGTCTTTTCGAAAATAAAATAACAATATTTGGAATTCTTTGCGGCTAATCTGTCTACTTCATAGTGCTAAAACCCCTATTTCATAGTTGTAAAAGGAAAAAACCACATGAAGTCAGCGTTAATTTTTATATTCTCGGTCCTAATGGTAAGTAATTCTTATGCAAACCTAGTGGGTGTTGAGTTAACGAAAGAGCAATTGACGCCATTTTGTAAAAACGAGATGATTTGGAGTAGCGTCAATGTAAAGTTTGAGCAATGTATAGAAGCATCGTTATTTTGTACTAAAGAAGTTGCAAAGCAAAAACTGGATTGGATTAAGAGCCAAGAAGCATTCAACCCTTGCCTGATGAAGAGGTTGGGTGTTGGGGCCCCGGCGGGATAAGGCGGTGCTGGGATACCCACTCGGTCGAAAACAAATTTTGACTTAATCGATGATTTTTTTAGAGTGGGTGTCTTCAAGAGGACTTCTACGCTTCCATGCCATTGTTATGAAGGCAGACAAGAACAATAAAATTGTTGTTGGTTCTGTTATGCGAACGATGAAGCCTATATCTTCAAAGGTTCTATATGTTGTGTTGCTAATAAAAAGTGAATTAATATTATTCCCTAGTAGTGCGGTCATTATTTCGTCGGGGCCTCCAGCCCAACTTTCATCCCAGTGCCCGTTTGATGCATCAACGGGCACAAAAAGAGCCGCCGGATCGAACTCACTCCGATAAGCAGCCAAGCCAGCCGCACCAGTGTACATACCACTATCAGCAACGTAGGCACCATTCATTTCCCAAATCGGGCCATTAAACCCAAGCACATGGGCAATCTCGTGTATGGCGACCCATATCAATGAGTCGTTGTTTTCTAATCTATCTATATCGGCACTATCAACTTCTATTGAACCGCCAGCGGTATAGGCGAAACCTCCGAAAAAATTGCAACAAAATGTAGTAGCCGTTGCTAACCTTCTTGATTCCCCTACAACAGGAGGGCCATCAATAAAACCGCTTGATATTGGAATATTTAGGATCATATCTTCGACTGACTGAGTACCCTTCAAGACACTTTCAAAGACGGCGCCGGCTAAACTAAATACAAATTCTTGAGAGTCAGTGAGACTGTTGTCCTCGAAGGTTAAATTGATATCAATAAAGCCAGCTCTTGCGGGTGAAGTGAGAATTGTCAGGAATAACATGATGATGAAGCACTTAGTTACTGAGATATGTTTCATGATTTTTATTCCCTTAGTTATACGTTCTACTGTGAGTGAAAACATCTTAGCTAACGTTAGTTAAGACTGAACAAAATGATCATGGATGGTTACCTTGCGATAATCGCGCCATATTCACTGTTGGTATAAAAAACAACTACTTGAAAATTCACGATGATAGATCAGATTAAAAGCGTAAAAGATACTGACACATAGTTTTTAGATGCGAAGCTAGATTCAGTCCCAAAAGCACGCTAATGTACTGCTTTCACGTTTTCTTTGGAGTTTTCTATATGCCTCGTTATATTCTTGATGAATCAAAAATCCATCCTCGGATTCAAAGCACTGTCGAAAATAGCTTTCGCGAAGTGGTGGAGGAAGTGATCTCAATGGTAGAAAAGGAACCTGTTGTGGTCATCGGCATGGCGGGTAACCCCAACTGCAAGAGAGCGTGTAAGATCCTAGACAAGCAAAAAAAAGCATATCGTTATGTTGAATATGGTAGTTATCTGAAAGAATGGCGTAAACGAAATGCCCTTAAGATGTGGACGGGGTGGAAAACATTCCCCATGGTATTTATCGATGGCATATTGATTGGTGGTGCGGAAGATTTGAAAAAATGGGGGCAGGGGGAGTAACGTAGAAAAACGGTATGATATAGAGGTTGTATTGGTTGGTGATGAACCTATTCTTTACGGTTTGGATGTTGTCAAAAGATCGCCTTGCTGCACATTTTCATTGGCAGGATAAACCTGCATTGGCCTAAGCGTAACGCTCCTGCACATCTGAACGGTTAGCAAACTAGGACACCCGGCCACTCTGTCGTAAATAAAATCGGGTCTAATTATTGTGGTTTGTGGAGTGGGGGCGAGAGAATTGACCCAATCAGGGCGATGTCCTATGAAACACTGTATATTTGGAGGGATCCTCTTTAATGTAGTCACACTTGCAGCGTTAGCCTTAAACATATAGTATTTCACCAATAGTATGATATCTGTGCGATTGAAAGCTATGTTTTTGGTTGTTTCTTGGTCTGAGAAGGGGTGAGTGGGTACTGTATTTTTGTTGTGTTACTTACCTAGAGAAATTATAAAAATAATAAAAAAGGTAGATTATGTTAAAGCTTAAGCCATTTGCACTCGTTACTCTTGTGCTGGTTTTTCTGACTGCTTGCGAGCAACAGGGGCAGGGAACCCTACCTCCTATGCAGGAAGCGCTAGATACTTTGATGCCAGATGAATCGGTAGACGTCTATGCAATAGAAGTAGAAGCCTGGGCCGAACCCCAAAATCAGTATTATGTGTTTGAACCAACGTCAGTCACACCTATTTCTGGGCTAATAATCTATCCGGGTGGAAAAGTGGATTTTCGTGCGTATGCCCCGACAGCAAAAGCTATTGCAGCTCAGGGTTATTTGGTCGCGTTGCTTAGCTCGCCGAACGACTTGGCTTTGTTTGGTGTTAAGCGTGGCAAAGAAGTGATTAATGCCTTTCCTGAGATTCAATTCTGGAGCGTCACGGGGCATTCATTGGGTGGTACTGCAGCAGCAGCGTTTGGAAAGAGTAACGATGATATTGTTGACGGTGTTGTTATTTGGGACTCTTATCCATCGATCTTATTCACGCTGAAAAATAGTGATCTACAGGCTAAAACCATCTATGGCACCAATGGTGGAAATACTTCTTCTGAAACCTTTGAAGCTTCTGCTGTGCATTTGCCTGTCGGATCTGAGCTTGTTGCTATTGAAGGAGGAGTACATACCTTTTTCGGTTACTATGGCGATGGAGTAAGCTTGTATCATGATGAGGATCCGACGGATTTAACTCGCGAAGAACAACAAGCCATTTTGGTGAATGAAACTGTTAAGTTTCTGCAGCTGCTTGAAGATTAGTAAAGTGATCACTCCCACCTTCTAGTGGAATAATGCCTCAAGTTGCAGTCAGGCTGATTGCCACAAACATTCAACGCCTAGCTGGTCGAGCCATTCGACGCCTTTATCCTCGAGTAACATAGCGATTGTGCTGGCGGACCCTGCAATCACACATTGGTCTGCTTTAACCGTAACCGAGGTAAGCCCCCTGACTGGCCAGCCAGTTTTTGGGGATAAAATATGGCAGTAGCGTTTACCTTCGATCTCAATAAACCGTTCATAGTCACCGCTAGTGGCTAAACCTTCTTGATAGAGGCTCATCTCTCCCATGTGTTGTGCAGGATTGTGTGGGTCGCGAATTTTTATTTTCCATGGCTGCCCGTTTGGGTGGGGCCCTACGGCTTTAATATCGCCACCAAGATTGATGATGCCGTGGGAAACGCCTTCGGCTTTGCAAATCGTTGCTGCACTATCGGCTGCATATTCTTTGACGATGCCACCAAAATCTATTTCCATCTTGGGTCTTAAAAAATGGATTCTGTTGTTACTAAATTGAACGTGTTGCCAGCCAATGCTATTGAGGACCGTCTTGATAGCATTGTCGGTTGGAAGTGATGGTGTCTCAAAATTCCATACGCGCCGAAGTGCGCCTGCAGTAATATCAAATAAACCGTCGCTTTGTTGATAGCAGGTATTTGCGTAATTCAGCAAAGCAATAAATTCATCATCTACCTCGATGCTGCCACCTTTGGAGGCTTGTTGGTTAATATGAAATAATTCATTATCGGTTTTATAGCGAGAGAATTTGTTTTCTAGTCGCGTTATTTCAGAATAGACCTTTTGTATAACCCTGCRGCCTTGCTGTTTGCTTTTAGCATAGATACTAATATTGCAGGGTGACCCCATGGCTTTAAAGTCATGGTGGCACAGTTGATATTTTYTTTCTGATGCCGAWCTATTAGAAACTGACATCGAGACTCACGCTAATCATTTCAAAAGAGAAATCATCTAAATCGCCGCCATTAGTTTCGCTTCCTAGCGCGTATTTATATTGTCGGTCGTAGTTTTCGTAATGAAGATAGACGGTAAAATCCCGGCTAAAAGTTTTTGATATTTCAAGTTTTTTGGAAATGACGCCAAATCCAGCTAACCGATAATCGCTAGAGAGATAGCCATCGTCAGGAATGCTTTCAAAATAGGTGTCATAGAAATCGGCACTGTGTTGTGTGTAATACCGTAATCCTGGGGAAACCTGCCAGCCATTTCCTAAATCGACATTCCATTTAAACTCAAGAGTATGAGAGTTTGCTCCCCAGTCATCATTTGCATACCGATAATCGGTATGTAATGCGGAGGTTGTTGATTTGAAATAATGACTGAAGCGCAGCAGAGATATCCATTGATTGCGTTCTGATGGGCGGTTTTCTTTGATTACTCCTAATAGAGCTTCTGATAAAAAGCTGACATCAATAGCAGGAGAGTCGTTAATAAGCTTGGTAATGCCGGAATCATTGAAAAATTTAATAACACCGGTGTCTACAAGAAAACGAAATATCCCTGCAATATCAATGTTAAGTGGTCGGAAATCAAATAGTGCTTCGTCCACCACAAACACCTTCTTGTAGGGGTCCGATAAAAAGCCTTTGCTCTTTGCATAGGTTAAAGAAAATTGAATGGTTGTACTGCGATTGAATACTTGGCCGATGCTAATACTGAATTCATCTTTTTGACGATGATTGAAAATAGAGGGTTCTTCTAATAATACGCTTGGATTGTATGAGTTCCATACCTTGTCATCACTATGGCCATAACTAAAAGTAAGGCTTGTCAGCTTCCTATTTAAATCTATTCGATAATCGATGGCGCCGTATGTGGATTCATAATCATCTTCTGTCGAGGTCCCAAGTTTTATGGTGGATAAACTGTCTTCACCAAAATAGCTTAAGCTGGCGTCATAAATATCCCGTTGGTCTTTGATGGACGCGCCGGTTTCCAGAAACTGATGCGGCGTTCCATTACCGTCTAGAAAATTGACGACCGGTGATGCGCCACTGGTGATATCTCGAATGGCAGAAAAGTTGCCTTCAAAGTCTTTACCAATGGGGCTTGTGACAGAAAGTTGATCCACCACAATAGACATACGCTCACTGGATTCTTCGAATTCAGCGTGAAGAACACTTATTGTTGTTTTTTCTGAGCGAACCCCTATTTCCGCTGCCTGGCCAGAAATCCCTGGTAGTATTAAGGCCGCGCCCATTAGCGCCGTTAACGCATCACTTTTATAAGGTTTCTTATTAAATTGTTTAGTTGCAGCCACAACCGCCTGCCCCTGTGGTATAGCCGCCTGCAGTAGCTTCCTTGGCGCTATAGGTATGTTGTTCCAGGGCTGCATGTGTGCTGCTTGCGTCACGCAACATGACTGATTTGGCTAGATCGCCACGTTGCCATACTTCGACTTTATTGTAGCTGCAGCCACTTACGTTACTGAGTAAAAATAGCGTAGTGACGCTGAAAATGAATGTTAAAAAGTGGCGCATAAGACGGTATCTCGTCAGATTTCTTAGGTTGTTTTAGTTATTTTAAGTTGTTTTTATTGTTAGCAGGTGAGAATAAGCCTGCTAATGCCCAGTGTCTATGGTTCTTAAAGGACGTTCTGGGGATTCTGTCAATTAAACTTATTCAGTTTGATCCGGTTTCCCTGGTTCCTCGGGTTGCTCTAGATGCTACGAATTAAGGGGGCAGGTACCCAGAAAAGTCCAGGGCAGCCACTTTGTATTATATTTATACGTGCCTCTGTCTGTAGGGCTTGGAAGAGATAAGGTTCAAAACATGGTTTAATTTTTTCTATTTCGATCGAAAATCAGTGCTGGGTCACACTTTAAATGAAGCGATAGCGTAACAACATCAAAGGTGCCCAGGTTTTTTAACTCGGGATACTATTCTATGCTCTACTTTTTAGACGATGATAAATATGGCAATTTAGCGTTTTATATACAGTTGCTGTATAGATAGTTTGAAAATAGAATAAGCAGCCCTAGCATTGTTTTTTTGTATCCTGCGAGTGGTTCTTGAATCAATCGATTAGTAAGGGCGCTCACTTTTAAAGTGGGCGCCATTTTTTATATTTTTGTACAAGATAACTCAATTCGCGTGTTACTTGGGGGTTACTTCGGTTGAATCGATCAATGCCCTTTCGTAACCGCTAAGTGAGTGTTCTACCTGATTGTCCTATGTGATTGTCAAATCCAATAGAGTTTTTTTAGCACTCATACGATGCTATATCGTATAAATAACGGAACTAATAACTACTAGGAATTAGTTTTTTCGTTTTAGTCAGATACTCACTAGCTGTCCCGTTAATGGCGGGTTCTATATTTTTACCGCTTTTAGTGTGACATATTAACAAGCCAATGCCTTCCAGAACTAAGTGTCTTCTGTAATACTTCTTTCATTGTTTTAGAGCACGATGTAGTGCCAATTCAAGCAACCTTTTCAATCACTTACTAAGACTTAACAGGGAAATATATCATGGCTATTTATCTAGAAATTGAAGGCATCGAAGGCAACGTTACAGCAAAGGGATTTGAGAAAATGATCGAGGTTAACAGTTTCAATTGGGGTGTTGGCCGTGCAATCTCTCAAAATACCGGACGCATGGCTAACCGAGAAGCATCTCGTCCAAGCATTAGCGAAGTGACCGTCACCAAAGTGGTTGATAAATCTTCACCATTGTTGATCCAAGAGTCTACTATCGGAACTAAAGGTAAAAAAGTACTTATCCACTTTGTGACAACGGGTGGTGATCAACTAGAGGAATTTTTGACCTACACATTAGAAGACACATTGATCAGTAGTTACTCTATTGGTGCCTCCAGTGATGGTGAGCCTGGCGAAACACTTTCACTAAGCTTCTCGCAATTTGAAGCTGCCTTTACTGAAGCTGGTGAAACGAATGCCCGTAGTGGGAAGGGTCGATTTGGTTATGACATAGCGCAAGCCAAGAAAGCGTAATTTGTTCCTTATCAAAAAAACTAAACAACGAGATAGAGAGAATAGAAATGAGCGATAAATACGCACTAAATACCAACCCTGCGGCATGGTTCCGATCGAAACGCCCGTCCTGTTTAATACGTTTTCCACATCAATCAGGATCTATTCCGAAGGAAAGTCTCGGGGGAAATATCTTCCGAGTTACTAGTAAACCTGTTGAAGTTGACATGGTTGGGAGTTTTCTGGAAGTAACAGTTTCTGGTGATGGCAATAAATCGCCAGCTCGCTTTCTTCCTTGGGAAGACAATGGTTGCGCCTTTTTCAAAATTGATGATAGCGCCGACATCGTCTGGACGACACAATTGTCTGGCTGCAACATGTACGTGTACAAGACCACTGGGCCTGGTGGGGGTATCTGGTTGTTTCACTCCAACTCAAATGCGAGTGCATCAGACGCTGCTGAAAACAATTTGGCGAAGAGAACATTAGCAGGCGCCGCGAGGAATCATGTGACGGGCACTGGCGACGGTCTTTGGGATCTTTCACTAGAACGTGGCGTACAACCCTTTTACCCTGCAGGCGCAGCAGCCGGCATCTTTTTTGGGCAGCGAACGAAGTCTGTCAATGGTGGTGACGATCGATGGGAATTTTCCCTGTTCGATCCCGTTGAGCGTTTACGATATGGGGTGGGAATGGTCTAAGGCTCTTTCTCATGTTGCTGATAGTGCGTATTGTACTAGAGTTTTCTACCTGTGACTTCTATGTTTTTTGGAGGATTACAGGAATAGCTGGCCACAAAATCACATTGTGGCCAGCGGATAGCTCTATTCTTCAGAGAAACATTCCTCAAAAAGACACAATGGGTACAGATAAGGACCCGGAGTGGTAAGCCCGAGGACTGATTGTGTTAGTGGGCTAAATTGATACAAGAACCCGCTGTCGGTAGGCACCAAAGAATAACCACCGTCATCAGTAGGGGCTTCATTAATTTGGGACACAATGACTTTTAGGCCTTCCATCATGATTGCGCGATTGTATTCTATGCCGCTTTCAAAATTTGATTGACCTAATACGGTGTTCAACGCGAAGTTGACATTAGGAGATGGCTCTGGGGTAGAGAAATCAAAACCGACAACAATGGGATCTGCAGTATGTCCCAAGGTTCTTTGTTCTAATAGCATGGTATGTACCGGTTGGCCGTTATATTCAATCAAAGAATAGCCACCGGGTGTGTTAATAATCTCTTCACTTTCACCGAATTGGCGATGACGGCCAACTTGCATGTCTAAATGTGACAAGTTGTTGATTATCTCACTGCTCCAATGTTGTGCTATGGCATCGGTATTGCCGTGAAACTCAGCCATGTCTCTAATTGAAATATCATTCAGCGTTGTGCCTTCGGAAGAATCACAGGCTACATCAAACAATAGACCGGGGACCACCACACTTGTTGACGATGTATCTTGTTCGCAGGTAACTTTGGGAACGTCACCGTGCAGATCCATTATATAGTTTGGTTTAAATGCCTTCATCGCAGCAACCATAGCTTGGTTTTCTACTGGGCGTATAGGACTGTCTAACATAGGGATATGATAACGATTTAAGTTATACCCATAGCCAGCAGCTCCGCGGAAGCTGTCTTCTGTGTCAACAAGTCCAGCAGTGGAATCAATATTGAAACGGTAGAATGCACATTCATATGGATCTGCCCCTATTGGTAAGAAAGGGGTGCCGACTTGACAACGTTCCGGATCGGGCTCACCACCATCGGGGTTGGCACGGACAATCATCAGTAGAGATATTTTTCTACGCATCTTGCGTAATTCGTGACGAGGAAGTGCTGCCAAGTCGCGAAGAAAATCAAAAGCCGCTTCAGTGGCAATGAATTCGTTTCCATGTTGCTGAGTGATATACACAACTTTTGTTGGGCCGTGACCAAACCTTGCCGCCATTAGCGCCTTACCAAAGTTAGAGTATCCGACCTTGTCTAGGTCTACGTTACCCTGCGTTGGTACACTATCGTTTAGTACGGTATTTACCACGGATTGCCGCAGTGTTGTACGCCTCTCCATATGTTTTTCTGTGGGATCTTTTATGCGGTTTGAAATGCGGGGCCTGATGCGATATTTTATACGATCTGCTCGACTATATTTACGGTCAATATTAATTAAACCACCATTATGGCCATTTTTAATAAGTGGGCCAACGTTGATTAAGCCGAGGCTTTGTCTTTCGATTTCGTACAATTCGTCTACCAATTCGTCATAGGTATGCAGTTGTGATAAATCTAGAGGTGTATCTTCTAATTGTGGAACAATATCAGCAGCAATAAGATTGTCGTCGGCATATGCTATCGGTGTATTTACTGCAACGGTTAATGCTAGTGCGGATAGTAGAGAGGGATATCTGATTTTCATAGTTAGTACTTCCTTATAATTGTTATATGATAAATATTTTAATGCCTGTCCATCAGTCGTTAATGGCAGAAATTATAACCTTTTGTCTTAAAAAATCCGAAGGTCCTTAGCTGACGGAGACAAAAAATAAGCAACTGATCAATCTTAATGCCTGTAAAGCAGTAAGTCGGTATCCATTTTAGATAAAAGGATTAGCGACTATACCATTACGAGAATTGTTAGTTGCGATACCATAATAAAGTAGATGAAACTGAAAAATATTATTTAATTTGTGATGAAGTTCTAAGATTTTCGATCTTTAAGAGAAGGTGATGAAAAGTAACCAGTTTAGAGATTTAGAACCAAAGTCCCGAAAAATAGCTAACGAAAGTGTTAATTCACTTATTACTATATCCATGCCTTTTACTTTTGTATTTCAAATTACATGGCAAAGAGTAATATTCGTCCATGAAGATGGCATTAAGAAAATATAATTAATTAATTGATCAATCTAAGATGAATGTTGGTATCGAATAGGCGATCAATATTAATCTGTTCTTAACAGTTAACAAATTATTCTCATATAAGCTTAGTTTTTTGGCTAGAGTAGTGCGGAATGGATAATATTGAATATCAAAATCTCGATTCGGGATTGATAATCGATACCGTATTTATACTTTCGAACAGGATTTATGAACGGTTTCCTGATTCAGGGATCTATCATGTGTCTCTAAACTCCATGAGATTTCCTGTAGAGAAAATCACAGGCTATAGCACCTAGCGCACCTGCTTACCCAGGAAAGTGGAATATAATACCCCTTCGTTGACGTTGAGTAACCTCTGGCTTTCTCTCGTTTCATTGTTAATAGGCATTGTTGTGTACGGTGACGTTTTCTCAACGTCTTTATCCCTTCCCTTGATTCAGAAGGATTTTTTATATGTTAATAACATATTGATCTTACTATTTCAAATAGTCGTTTGGTACAGTTGTTTAGTGATGGGTCGGTTCTATACAACAAGAGAATCGATATGATCGATAGGTATTTTACGAATAATCATATAAGTATATGCTCATAGACGCTGGAGGGTTTTGTGGACATAAAAACGAAACTGAGGATTGGCAACGGGGTGATTCCGTCCCTTACCGTGACCCTTGCTATAGTCATATCCATCAGCATCAATACCCTCGTCGACACTGCGGGGTGGGTCCAACACACCCATCAAGTGATCGGTAACGCCAAAAACCTTG
>NVVG01000034.1 GCA_002402125.1 Moraxellaceae bacterium | reverse complement strand
GTACCGTCGTTGTTATTAACGATTGAACCGTTGGTCGCAACGCTAACGTTAGTGACCGTCATGGAACCGGTTGCAGTTTCTGCGTCGGTGTCGTTGCCGCGTAGATCGAAAATGACTGCAGCACCTTCATTTACCGAATCACTGTCAGCATTGGCAATAGGGGTGTCGTTTAGTGCGTTGATGGTAACAGTAACGGTAGCGGCGACTGAATCAGCGGTGCCGTCGTTAATGGTGTAAGTAAAAGTATCACCAACGGTTTCGCCGCCATCGTGGGTATAGGTTACCGTGCCATCGTTGTTATTAACGATTGAGCCGTTAGTTGCAACGCTAACGTTAGTGACCGTCATCGAACCGGTTGCAGTTTCTACGTCGGTGTCGTTGGAGCGAAGGTCTATGGTAACGGCTGCACCTTCATTAACAGAGTCAGAATCAGCATTGGCAACAGGTGTGTCATTGATTGCCGAAACTGCGATCGATGCGGTATCCGTAACGGTACTGAAGGCAGTGATCCCGCCATTTGCTGATGTGTTTACATAATTACCTTCACTGCTGCTTGTAGTATCCCAGGCCCTAAAAGTAATGTTGGCACTTCCGTTATAGTTACCTGCGGGAACAAATCGAATTAAGTCAGCTGAATTGAGGAGTAGGGCATTGGTGTTTGTTGCACCTGTAATATTGGTCCAGATGCCAGCGCCGATTTTGAACTGCCAAATACCATTACTAATATCTGTAGCGGTAATAGCGATAGCTTCAACGGGAGTGTCAACGTCGGTAATAGAACCGTTAACAACAATGATGCTAACACTGGTACCCGCCGAGGACGTGTCATCTTCATTGATGCCTGTCAGGGCTGGAGATGGAGCGCTGCTCAAAACAGGAGCACTGTTAATCACAGTAAAGTTTATCCCCGCGGTATCTGTAATTGGGAACGTATCGATAGTTCCGCTAACGGTTATTGATTCAACCGTGTTATTGGTCACCGTTGCTGTATAGGCACCGGCACCGCTATAGCTAACAACCCCGATAGACGCGCTTCCATCTTGGCTTAATGCAATTGTTACCGTGTCAGCGGTCAAGTCATGTCCACTTGAATCCTTAGTTTGTACGGTGATCGTTGATGTGCTGCTTCCGTTAGCGGTAACGGAAGAGGGGGATACCGAGATTGTGGATTGGGCAGTGGATGCTGCGCCTGGTACAAACGAAACATTGGATGTGTTTGAGATGGATGTGGAATCTATCTCGGCACTAATTGTTACAACTTCTACCGTAGAATTGGTGATTGTCGCGGCATATGTTCCACTTCCTGCATAACTAACCACGCCAATGGTTGCGTCGGTTAACTCGCTGAGTGCTACGGTTATTCCAGTATCCGATGTTAGATTGTTGTTAAAGGCATCTTTAGCTTGGACCGTAATAGTAGAGGTGCTGCTGCCGTCGGCAAGTACAGTTGAGGATGAGACTGACATTGTCGAATTTGCGGCGACTGCCGCACCGGGGTTGAATGTAATGGTTGGGTCGCCGGTGGTTATTGTGTTAGTTGAAATCGTACTGGTAATGGTGATTATTTCTGCCACGGTACTAGAAAGTGTTGCCGTGTATGTACCATCGTTCTCATCAGTTACACCGCTAAGAGTGGCGCTGCCACCTCCTTGGCTTATGGTGACGGCTAGGCCGCCAGTGGTGATGTCGGTGCCAGTATCATCTTTTACTTGGACAGTAACTGTTGAGGTAGCTACTCCGTTTGCCGTTAGTGATGATGGAGATACCGAAATTGTAGAATGATTTTCTGACGGCGGGGAGTAATGAACTTTAACGCGTAAATAATCAACGTGCATCCTGATACCGCCAACGCCAACACCAAACCGCTGGATTCTTACTCGGAAGTTGCCATCGTCAAAGTCAGATGCCACCCAGTCTCCTTTGCCCCATAGGTCAGCGCTACCTCCGAAAGTACCTTCGTGTCCTCCACATATCCCGAGAAGGCAGACGAATCCAGTCGTTGAACCTGAAGAGCGCCAGGTTGCGCCATCATCAGAGAGTTCATAACCCATGCTGCCGGTGCCTACGATTGAGCCATTAGCTTTGTCTTGGTATTGCCATTGAATGCCTTTGATTATCGAACCAGCTGGAATAGCAAAGCCGAAGTTTGAATATTCCTGATAATTATTGCCCGTGGTGTTTACCCAGTCGTTATTATCAGTAAGAGCCCCCGTCGGATTGCTCCAATCGGTTGAGTTTCCAGTAGGGTAGCGATAACCTGTGTCTGCTAATATTCCTGCGTAGTTGGCAAGTAGTTTTTTGTTGAGTGGGGTGGCTGTGTTTTTTCTTAATGCGGTTTTAACATTGCTAGAAGAGGCTTCCAGTTCCCAATCACTGTTGTTGCCCGTTATATTTGTTGAAGCGTAAATGTTGGCGTTAGTGGTGCTGGCAAGGGAGTTTAATAGGAGTTTCCCTGCTGGGCCTTTACCTACTTCGCAACCATAAATGTAAATGTTGGCATTATTTGTTAATAAGCCGGCAAGTTCTTGCCACAGTTTTATGTTGGCATTGATATTTTCTGCCGTAATTCTTTCATAACCAAATTGGAATGATCCTTCGCTACCATGAGAGATAATACTAATTGAGTTGATGGTTTGTTGGGTTTGGGTGGCCCAGTCGGTGATGTAAGTAATAATGTCTGCTGCGGAGTCGGTAGCGCTATTGAAAAGAATATAATGGTCGGTATTTTTAGCGGCTTGTTTTAGTAGGGCTTGATCTTGTAAGGCTTGATCAACAAGAACGATGTCGACTTGGTCTGAAATTTGCTCAGTATATTTATATGTGGAAAGTGTTGGATTCTCGGCGGAAGATACGACGGTAGGGAAGACAGAAATTTCGGAAACGCTAGGCAGGGCCGATTGAACAGATTGACTGATCAGCAAACAGAGCACTAGAAATGCTCCTATGTAACTATTGCCCAACTTCCTATTCAAATATCACCTCATCGATTACTGCGATTAATCAATCAATTTTGTTGCTGGTGAACTGCTTGTCGATTCACTGTATTTTGGGTTTATGCTCGTAACTCTTTCAGGTTCAGGGTTTCACGTTAAATATTAGTACGTTGGCTATACAGTATCAATGCGTCAAATTTTTGCTTTTGTTGTGTTTTTGTTAGTAAATTTAGCTGGTAATGTCTTTTGGTTATTGCTGGTGAGCTGCTTATTCGAAACAGGGAGCGCAGGTGGTTTTTCGGTGTTTTTATTAGTAAGAGGTGTGAGTGTGTGGCTTTTAATATAGTTATTGGTTCTATGTTAATAAGTCACAGTAATAAGCGGTCGGTTATAAGCAGGGAAAGGATKTGGTCTTTTGTTTGAGATAGGTATACATACCTATGCGGGATTGTAGGAGTGAGAGTCGAGAAAATGGCGTAGCGTTTGAGATTGATATTCATTCACGCGGGGTAGCGTGGGTATGAGTATCGAGAGAATGGCGTGGGAATGCATATTGCTCTTGTTTACTTGTGAAAGAATTGGAGGGTTACGTTAACTTTCTAAACGAATCACAATAGCCTCTCTCTTACCCCGACAAAAAGAAAACGACAGCAGAGCCAAAAACAGCAGACTCAATAGATCAATAACTCCACCCTTACTACCGTTATCAGTCGATTCGCTTGTCACCTCAACCTGACTGTCCTCAAATTGAATCTGGTTGTCCTCGAATCGAATCACAGGTTGGCTATTCGTAATGCTTTCTATGGCATTGGCCAGGTTCGAAGCAGTATTACCATTTAAATGACTACTAACCCCAATCCCAACCAATAAAGGAATGGTGCCGTTGATAGCTGTATCGTTGTCATTGGGGCCGCCGTCTGTTACTTGGAGTAACAGGCAGTTTGCGCCTTCTATTAATCCTGAACTATAACTAGCATCCCCTAAAGGCGGGCAGTTGCCTGGCGTGCCAATGGCAGATCTAACAATGTCGGTAGTGGTGTCCATAAAAGACCAGTTATAATTATTGTGATCAAATAAAAGTACTGCAGCGCTGGACGAAAGCGATTGATTGAGAGGGATGACGATATCAACGCTACCCCCTGCACTTGGGATATTGACAATATCCACATCAAACATATTCGGCGTGGAGGTTATCTGGGTGTTCGTCTGAGTATTGCCTGCTGTTACAGGTAGGTCTTGATTTAAATAGTCAGTAAGCTGTTGAGGGGAAATGGTGGCAATTTCATTACCACCCATGCGCGAGATAAGTCCCGATCTTACCGATGTACCATATTCTGCCTGCACTTGATAAGAGCCACCGCTACCAATGACAGTATTTAGGTTTTCTTCGGCTCCCATGGCACCATCAAACGCGTCAAACGCATCGCTTATACCGTCGTGATCACTGTCTTGGCCACCGGCCTCTATTACATGAAAGAATTGACGGGTGGTTGATGACAATAGTTGGCCATTGATCGATTTTGATAGGGTTAGTGACGCGGTGTATTGACCGACGCTTAAACCACTTATAGAGAGTGTTTGACTGGTCGTGGATGGAATAATGGCACTCGGTTCAGCAAGCAGAATATCATTAACATCCCAGCTAAATGTTGGGTAGGGAGACTGATAGCCGCCGAGTTGAGCGAAGAGCTGTACTGAACCTGCACCAAGATCATCGACGTCAATCCACACGACAGGGTTGGAGCTGACTAGCGGATTGCTACCTTGTGCTATTTCAATAATATCCGTAATACCATCATTGTCGGTGTCTTGGGTTATTGTTGTACTTGTTGTGTTTGAAGTGCCTGTTATTTCTCCGGACAAATATATTTCAACAGCATCCGTTATTCCATCACCGTCAGCGTCGCCATCTTGTGCGGCATTAATGATATCGAATGAATTGTCTAAATCTGTATTGAGGGTAAGTTCAAAGATATCCGGTAGGCCGTCATTATCTCGATCTATTAGGGCAGTATTAATGCCGTCATTAATGCTGCCTGTCAAAAAGGATTCTATCGCATTGTTGATGCCGTCCATATCGATATCAGGTTCGGTTGCACGTAAGGGGTCGGAGGCTAGCCGAACTTCTAAGGCATCGCTAAATCCGTCATGATCGTAGTCTGACATGCTGTCTATGTCGTTAAAGGAGAATGTGCTGAGGTAATATTCTACGGCGTTAGTCACGTTGTCGGCATCGTCGTCACCAGAACCATTAATAATCGGTACGTGAACCTGATTGAAGTTGGATTTAATGGAGACTAATTCTGTGATATCAGGGATGCCATCACCGTCTGTGTCGGTAGTTGTTTCACTATCACTGGATCCACCGGCATTTTCGAAGAAGAATTCTACCGCGTCGGTGATGCCATCCATGTCAGCATCAATGTCACCGTTTATTACGGGATCATGAATGGCTAAAAAGTCGCTGCCCAGGATGATCTCTGCATAGTCTGGCAAACCGTCGCCGTCGGTGTCGGTGTCTGGTTGAGTATTGCTAGCGCCTTCATTGTCGGCGATTAGTTTCTCAATAACATCTGAGATGCCATCGTCATCTGAATCCACAGCTTGAACCATGGTTTCACTGGATTCGCTGTTGCCGGCGAGATCTGTGGTGATGACCGTAAGTGAATCTCCGTTAGACATAGGTTCTGTGATAGGGCAATGATACTCGCCAGTGATTGGGTCGGTTGGCAAATTCGAGCACAGGATGTTTCCGAAAGCATCTTGGATTTCTACGGTGGATCCAATGGGGCCTGTTCCATTGATGAAGTTACCGTCGGATTCATTTACCTGGGCTGGGCCGCCTTCAACAAATTCGACTACTTCATTGTCTACTAGCGCGACACTATTTAATATCCCGTTAATCGTGGTGGTTTGAACGCTGGTGTTTCGAATAGTCGCCGTATAGGTTCCGTTTAGATGGTCTATGAATAAGCTGATTGTCGCATCGTTACTATCAATCAGGACGATGCTGTCACCGCCAGCGTTTAGTGGGTTACCCTGTGCATCAATCACTTGAACTGTTAATAGTGATATGTCATTGCCATTTGCCGTCACTACAGACGGGGACGCGGTGATGATGGAGTTTGTCGGCGAAGCCGCGCCCGGAACAAAAATTATGTTTTTAACATCAATAACCCCACTGCCATTGAGTGTTCCTGTAATGGTTATAGCTTCTGCCGTTACATTACTAATGGTGGCAGAGTAAGTTCCGTTACCATTATCGATGACGTTACTGATATTGGCACTGCCGCTTTGACCAAGAGCGACTGTTTCGCCGCCATTCGTTAGGTTGTTGCCTTGGGCATCGGCGGTTTGCACGGTTATGGTGGACGTTGCGCCACCGTCGGTAGTGACACTTGCAGATGATATCGACATAGTTGTTTGGGTGGTGGACGCTACACCAGTGGTAAACGTGAGCACTGCGGAGTCTGTTATTGCTGAGCCATCTAGGGTACCGCTAATGGTGATAGCTTCTGCTGTTGTGTTGCTAATGGTTGCTGTGTACGTGCCATCACCATTGTCTGTCACCGCGCTGATCGAAGCGTTGCCGTTTTCGGTTAACAGGATAGTGGATCCACCAAATGTCAAAGGGTTGCTGAATGCATCAACCGTTTGCACGGTAATGGTGGCGGTAGTGCCGCCGTCTGTAGTGACCGCGGCGGAGGAAACGGAGATGGTTGTTTGTGCCGTGCTGGCTATGTCTGGGGTGAAGGTTATGGTTGCGATGTCCGCAATGGCATTGCCCGCTAGAGAGCCGCTAATGTTAATGATTTCAGCGGAGGGATTGGTAATGGTTGCCGTATAAGTCCCGTCATTGTTATCTATCACTGGGCTGATGGTTGCATTGCCGTCATCAGCTAGGACTAATGTAAATCCGCCTAAGGTAATGTTGCTGCCTGTACTATCTTTGATTTGAATGGTAATTGTTGCTGAGTTTGTCCCATTGGCGACAACAGATACTACCGACGGGGTAATTGTCGTGTCAGCCATTGATACCGATAACAGTGACACGGTGAAATAATTCGTTCCCGGTGAGAAAGTAACATTTTCAAAGGTCGGCGTTAGAGAAGTTTTTAACGTAGTGAAACCACTAGTAAAGTCACCATCTGCATCTTCAATGAGTGYATATAATTGACCGMCAACCAGCGCTGGAAGAGTAGARAAGCTTAAGTTTACGYTGCCCACGTTGCCAGTATTTTGGATTTTCCATTGACGAATGATTCGGTTATCAAATTTGGCGTGCAGATTTGCAGTTTGAGTAGAAGACGCACTACCACCATCATGGCCGAAAATTAGAAAATTTCCATTGGCTAAGGTGTTGGCATGAGTATCGTTTGCAGAGCTATAATCAGTGTCAGTTGAAAGCGTAAGGACGGCGCTGCTGTTAATGCTTTTGGATATACGTTGATCTAGGCTGGAAGCAAAATCTTTCGCAATTCCGGCGATATCGTTTTCGTAAGTTCCATCCAAACTGAAGATAGTCGTTGGTATGGTGTTTGAATCCAAGTAGTTGTTGTTTAGACTGATGCCATATTTTAGCGCAAGGTAGGATTCTACCTGCTGCCTTTGGGTGGCTGACAATACTCTATCGTATAAAACAAACTCCGCTATACGGCCATCGATATCTTCATCAGAAATTGAACCACATCCCGAGTCACAATCGTCACCACCGAGAAAGAATGTTCCCGTTCCTTGTTGGTTGTTTGCTGCGACGGTGGTGGAAGAGTTTACTTGGCCGTTAATATAGGCGTTGGATGCGGCATCGGTGCCAGGGTAGGTCAAGTCGCCAGTGACGATGAGGAGTTCGTTGTACCGCATGGGTTCCGCGGCATTAAATTCATGAAAGGTGCTATCAGTACCATAATGGAATAGTTGTCCAGAAGGATAAAACCCAACATGGGGGAAGTCTGTGTTACTACCCATGCCAAAGAATTTGTTGTAAGACCCGGAGGACTGGTCCACTTCGGTGACGATAAAGTAGGTCATGTCGTCGGTAGTTGAAGATAGCACACCACTGGTTTCTAAAAAGTCCCTGTCACCATCGAGCTCTAGGCTGGGGTGGAAATTCATGGAGCTTGATGCGGTATTGAGTGATGGYTGGTAGGTTGGRTTGGYCTGAGTGATGTGATTGTTGGCACCACTTTGATCATCCCATTGTGATACTGCKGTKGTTCCTGTTACACCCACTTCGGCATYGAACCAAAGCGTTAGGTTGTTTGCGATGCCTCCTGGTGCGATATCGAGGAAACTGATGCTTGCKGTGTCGGTAATGCCMGTCCCRTCGATGGTTCCGCTGATGGTTATTAGTTCTATGNCTGCATTGGTTATTGTCGCGGTATAGGTGCCATCACCTACATCGGTGATGCCACTGATAACCGCACTACCGTTTTCAGTTAGCCCTATAGTTAATCCGCCACTGGTTAAACCATTGCCCTGTGCATCATAGATTTTAACTGTAATGGTTGATGTAGTACTGCCGTCGGCGACCACGGCTTCTTTGGAGGCCGATATTGTTGTTTGAGATGCACTCGCGACGCCGGGTATAAAGGTGACCGTGGCGTTATTAATGATGGTGCTACCGTTAACGGTTCCGCTAATAATGATTGCTTCGGCCACAGTGTTGGTGACGTTTGCAGTATAAGTACTGTCACCATTATCAATTATCGATCCGATTGTAGCGCTGCCATTTTCTATTAGGCTAATGTTTAAACCACTGTCGATTAGATTATTATTTAGGGCGTCTTTTATTTGCAGCGTGATGGTAGATGTGGATACACCATCGGCCGTTATTGATGTTGGTGACGCGGTAATAATCGCATAGTCACCAAGTGGGTAGACGGTAAAAGAAAATGTTTGTCCAGCTAAACTATTGCCGATTGGATCTTGTACGGAAAACCCAAAGGAATCGATGGTTGTGTTGCTGCTGTCATGAGTGTAGATAATGGTGCCGTTAATGATGTCTTGTTGAGTAAAGCTATCATTAGTTCCTGCAGTCCAAGGATTGCCATTGATGTTTAGGTTGCCATTGGTTACGTTGCCAACCGTATAGATTAATGCTGTATCTGCACTTTCGGTATCGCTGGCTTGTAAGTCGGTCGCTGTTAAGGACTTTGTTTCACCACCATAGACAGTGGTAGTAGTATTGTTGATGATGACGGGTTCACTATCATCTACTGGATTAACGCTGATGGTGAAGGTGGAGATGCCGGATATATTTGGCGTGCTATCTTGGATCGTAAAATCAAAACTCCCTATCAATGTTTCACTGTCGTTATGCGCGTACCTAACGATGCCATCTATTAAATTCTGCTGGGTAAACGTGGTTGCGGCGCCACCACCGACAGTGATTGAACCGTTAACCAAATTGCTAACGGAATATATAATTGAAGAGTCAAGGTCTTCAGTATCTGTGGCGCTTAGGTCGGTTGTTGTGATAACAACATCCCCACCTTCATTCATCGTTGTCCCGGTGTTGGTTAAAACAATGGGTACATCATCATCGATCGGGTTAATAGTAAACGTGAATGTTTGCCCAGATAGGGTGTTGTTGTTTGGATCGTCAATAGAAAATGTAAATGAATCGGTAGTGGTGTTGCTTCCGTCGTGGGTGTAGGCAATACCGCCATCGGTGATGTCTTGAGGGCTGAAGTTATCGTTGGTGCCGCTTGCCCAGGGATTTGAGTTGATGGCTAGGGAACCATTGCTAACATTTCCTACGGTGTAGGTTAGTGCAGCATCTACCGAATCGATGTCCGTTGCATTTAGTTCGGTCACCGTTAACGTTGTGCTTGCACCTTCGTTTAGAGTTGCGCTGCTGTTTACCAGGGTCGCCGCATTAGTATCGGTGAAGGTGACGACTTCAGTGTCTGTTATCGCATTGCCATTGATTGTACCGCTGATGGTGACTGATTCGGTGGTAGTGTTTGTTATGGTTGCAGTGTAGGTTCCATCATTATTGTCTATGATTGCGCTAATAGAGGCACTGCCAGTTGCCATTAAGACGACACTATGTCCACCAGCGCTAATGTTAGTGTTTGTGTCATCTTTCGCTTGCACAGTGATGGTTGATGTGGCAACGCCGCTTGCGCCAATGGAAGCGGATGAAATAGCGATAGTGGTGTTGGTCGCAGATAGCGCTGTGTATTCTATTTTTACGCGAAGATAATCGACGGAAGTTAAAAGCCCAACCGCCAAACCTGTGGTGCTGATGCGGAGTACAAAATTTGCATCTGACAGCTCGTCAACGTTCCAGTCATGGCCCCATGTGTCCGTGCTGCCGCCGCGAGTATCCTCCGACATAAAACAAAGAAGCAGACAGGCGTAGCTTACCGATTTGGAGTCAGACCAGCTCGCCCCGTTATCCCAAGAGAACTCAAATGATAGGCTTCCTCCCCCGATGATTGTGTGTATTTGTGCTTCTACATCTAATTCGATACCATTGATATTAGCCCCCGCAGGGATGCCAAAATTAAAGTCTTTGTAGTCTTGAGTAGCACCAGGCAAACCGGTGGCGTTGCCTCCTCCATCAGAAAAAGCATTTTCGGGGCTTCCCCAACTTCCATTGTTAGAAGTTGTTGGGTATTTATCACCAGTATTTGCCGATTGAACAGGTTGACTGATCAGCAAACAGAGCGCCGTAAATACGCAAATGTAATAACGCCTAAACAATCGTTCCAAAAAGTACCTCGTTGACTACTACGTACTAATGACTTACCAAATATGCACTAACTCAATTAAGTGTGCCATTAATAGCGGACATAGCTTTGCTTGGGTTTTAGCCCCAACTTAAATTTTAGACCGTAAATTGAGCGGTCACAATGACTTAGGATTTGGTTTTGTTGTTGGTTTGTTAATGGGTTGAGGTTGTTATGCAARCTGGTTATTGTTTTGGGGTGACATAGAGCTGTTMGTTATATGTCCTGATKATTCAGCATAGGACAAGYAGATGGCCTAAATCGWTTTCTTWGTGCGACGTCCATCTTTSAWRAATAAGAAACAAGAAGTRAAAAGCAARAASAGCAGGGTGAYTGGGCTGATGCTGCCACCTGTATTGTTGTCRTGCTCCACRCCGTTGTTTGTAGTGAAATCTATTTCGGTGCTGTTAGGGCGATTTTCCCCCWCGTACTCCGGGTCAGCGGTACTTAGGCTGCTATTTGGTTGAGGATCTTGGGTAAATTCGTTGTTTGTACCTATGCCGACTAATAATGGAATGTTGCCATTAACAGTATCATTACCACTACCCGCATTCTCGGTATTGGTCGTTGTCATTTCGTGGTCATTTGGGCCACCGTCGGTGATGTTTAGCTGAAGACAATAGTTGCCTGCAGTTAGCCCTGGACTATAACTAGCGTCCCCCGGAGGAGGGCAATTGCCAGGGCTTCCTGCTGTTGAACTGACATTGTCAGTAGTGGATGCATCAAAAAAGGTCCACTTGTAACTAGCGCGGTCAAATAAAACTACGGCAGCATTAGAAAGAAACCTGCGGTTTAATGGAATTACAATTGCTACCGTATCTCCAGGGTTTTGTATATTTACGATATCAACATCAAAAAGATTGGGTGTTGATAAAATATTATTGTTGGGTTCAGTATTACCGTCATAAAATGGGAGTTCTGGATTTATGTAGCTAACTAGCTGGCTATTGGAAATGGTACCGACTTCGTTGGCCCCCATGCGAGAAATCATACCCGCTCTCACTCCTACTCCGTATTGTGTTTGTATTTTGTAGGTTTCGTTACCCCCGATCGCAGTGTTTAAGATTTCTTCTGACCCCATCATTCCATCAAAAGTATCGAATACGTCGCTGACGCCGTCATAATCAGAGTCACTGACTCCACTGCTGGTAACGTTAAATACATGACTGATGGTGGATGAAAATGTTTGCTGGTCTACGGTTATGTTGATTGTAAGGGTTATGGAATAGGGTCCAGGGCTTAAGTCGCTAATGGATAATATTCTGTTATTTGTGCTGCCACCTACGGCGCTTGGTTCTGCAATAAGGATTTTTGAAATATCCCAGCTAAATGTAGGGTAGGGCGCTTGATAGCCACCGTGATTGGCAATCAATTCAACAAAACCACCACCTAGATCGGCAGTGCTTATCCATACCGTTGGTTTTGAGTGACTCAACGGATCACTACCCCAAGAGATTTCGATACCATCTGCCACTCCATCACCATCCGAATCTTGTGTTGGTGACATGCTCGTTGCGTCTCCGGTCAGGTAGATTTCTATAGCATCGGTTAACCCATCGCCATCTATATCTCCATCTAATGCGTCATTGATGTTGTCGTAGGGATCGCTTAAATCTGTGCTTAATGATATTTCAAAAATATCAGGCAGGCCATCAAGATCTCTATCTAAGGTTGCGGTGTTCCCGATGCCATTAATGGAGCCTGTTAAATACGCTTCAATCGCATCGTTTACACCGTCTTTATCAATATCTGAATCATTTGCTCGCAAAGGCGAGGAACCAATTCGAACTTCTAGTGCGTCACCATATCCATCGTTATCGTAATCGGATACGTCATCAACGTTACTAATAGATAAAAGAGAAAGGTAATATTCTACAGCGTTAGTAACGTTGTCTCCATCTAAGTCCGAAGTGCCATCAAATAGGGGTAGGTTTTCATCGTTAAAATTTGACTTTGGAAAAGACAGTTCGGTTATGTCTGGGATACCATCATTGTCAGTGTCTGTGGTGAGTTGACTATCAAAATCACCACCAGTATTACTAAAATAGTATTCAACGGCATCTGAAATCCCGTCTCGATCGCTATCCATATTTCCATCTAGGACGGGGCTATGGATTAGTAAGAAATCACTATTAAGGATAACTTCTGCATAGTCGGGCAACCTGTCACCATCAGAATCCGTATGAGGCTGGATGGCAGTAATACTATTGCCAGTAATAAGCATTTCGATGAGATCTGAGATTCCATCATCATCAATATCCACGGAATTTATTTTTACTATGCTGGTTTCACTGTTGCCTGCCGGATCGGTCGCAATAACCATTAGATTATCGCCATTTGGTTTGGTTTTGGATGTTACACAGTGGTAATTTCCGGTAGTAATATCTGCTACCGTGGTACACAAAATATTTCCAAGAGTATCCGTAACGGTTATAAATGACCCCGGAGGCGCGGTACCATTTACAAACCTACCGTCAGACTCGTTGATTTGTGCAGGACCACCATTGACAAAAAGGATGGTGACATTGGTATTAGTAAATATACCGTTTATGGCTGCGGTAATTGTATTGCTTTCTGCAGTCAAGTTGCTAATCGTCGCTGAATAGCTGCCATCAGCGTTATCAGAGATAGGCCCAATAACGGCATTGCCATCTGATATTAATACAATTACATTTCCACCTGAGCTCAGTGGGAACCCTATCGTATCGTAGGTTCGCACTGTTAATAATGCAGCATCAGCTCGACCTGTGGTAGCTATCGCAGCTGATGTCGTAATTGTAGTGTTTGTTGGTGAAAGAACTCCTGATGTGAAGTTGATGTTTTCAAAATCAGCGATTGGGTTACCGTTTAGGGTTCCATTAATGGTGATCGGCTCAATTGTTGTATTTGTGATGGTGGCAGAATAGGTACCGTCGCCGTTGTCTGTGATCGGACTGATAACCGCATTGCCGCTTTCGGTCAATAGAACAGTCTCTCCGCCGGACGTTTGATTACTGCCTTGATTATCCTTAACTTGAACCATAATTGTTGAGGTGGCAATGCCATCGGCCAAAACGGTTGTAAGTGAACTTGATATTGTTGTCTGTGTAGCAGATGCGACGCCAGGATTAAAAGTGACGGCGGCAGTATCCTTAATCGCTACGGTATTAATGGTGCCACTGATCGTAATGATTTCTGCTACGGTGCTGGTCATCGTTGCCGTATAAGATCCGTCTCCTACATCGGTGATCGCGCTGATTGTGGCGCTTCCACTGTTGGTTAGATTGATATTGAGCCCGCCGCTAACTAGGTTGTTACCCAAGGAGTCTTTTGCCCTTACGGTAATCGTCGATACTGATGTCCCATCTGCTGTTAACGTGTTTGGTAAAGCAGTGATTTGAGTTTCTATAACAGATGCGGTATTGCCGCCAATGAAATCTACTGTTGCGGTATCAGTAATTACCGCTCCATTTAATGTCCCACTAATAGTGATGTTTTCGGTTACGGTATTTGTCGCGTTGACCGTGTACGTACCGTTGTTGTTGTCGGTGATGCTACCAATTACTGCGCTACCGGTTGAGGAGATAACGATTGAATCGCCGCCAGTCATTATGTTGTTTCCTAGAGCATCTTTGACTTGTATTGATATTATTGCCGATGAAAACCCGTCGGCTGTAACGCTAACACCAGGACTGTTTATTGTAGATTGAAGTTCACTTGGTTGGCTTGGGATAAATGTTAACTGAGCCGTATCGGTGACGGCATTGCCATTAAGTATTGCGTTGATGGTTATCGTTTCTGTTGTTGTACTAATAACGGTGGCCGTATATGTTCCATTGCCATTATCGATAACCGATCCGATCGTTGCGCTACCATTATGCGAGAAGCTAACAGTGGCGCCACCCGTTGTTACGTTATTATTTTGAGAGTCGATAGCTTGCAGGGTGATTGTGCCATTGCTTACGCCATCGGCAATTACTGATGAGGACGTGGCAAGAGTGCTGTTGATAGGGGAGGCTGTACCGACTATAAACGTGACTAAGGATGTGTTGGAAATTGCGGATCCATTGAGTGTGCCGCCTACAGAGATCACCTCCACGGTGGTGTTGGTAATTGTTGCCGAGTAGGTTCCATCGCCGTTGTCGGTGACGCTGCTGATTGTTGCGGAACCGTTCTCCGTTAACGCCACAGTCAAACCGCCACTGGTTAGGTTGTTGCCAGAGGCATCTTTGGTTTGCACGGTTATTGTAGAGGTGGTGACACCATCTGCTGCAACAATAACAGGAGAGGTGGTAATGCTGGATTGTGTGGCTGATGGGTTGTTTGGAGTAAATGTGATGTCGGTAGTTGTTGCAATGGGCATTGAAGCAATCGAACCTGACACGGTGACTATTTCTGCGACCGTATTCGTTAAGGTCGCTGTATAGGTGCCATCTCCGATGTCGTTAATTGCCCCAATAAGCGCATTGCCACTTTCTGTTAAGACGACGGATAATCCTCCACTGGTTAGGTTGTTTCCTTGTGTATCTTTGGTTTGTACAGTAATAGTTGTCGCGGTAGCGCCGTCTGCGGTAACGGTTGTTGGTGAAGCAGATATGCTTGTTATTGCTGTTGATACAGCACCTGCAGTAAAAGTGACGTTGGCGGTATCTGACATGGGTGAACCACCGATGCTGGCGCTGATAGTGATTGATTCAGCGATAATATCGGATATGGACGCGGAATATGTCCCATCGTTGTTATCGGTAATGGCCCCAATAACAGCAGTGCCAGTATTGTTTAATGCTATTGTTAGTCCACCCCAAGAAATGTCTGCCCCAGAACTATCTTTTGTTTGTATCGTGATGGTGGCAGTTGCACCGCCATCGGTGGTGACCGTCGTTGCCGATACTGAAATAGTTGATTCAAGGGTTGATGCAGTGATGACCGCTATAGTGAAATAGTGGGTGCCTGCAGAAAAATTGACATCTTCAAATGCTGTGTTTGGGGAGGTGGCTAATACGCTATAACCACTACTAAAATCACCGTCATTGTCTTCAATTAACGCGTAACTTTCGTTTGCCGATAGCGTGGGTAATGTTGTAAAACTCATGTTCACATTTCCAACCAAACCGGTGTTTTGGACCTTCCATTCTCTCACTGTGCGGCGTTCGAATGTGGCGTCTATATCCGTTGTTTGAGTGATAAATGTGCCGCCCCCATTGTGGCCAATAAGCAGGTAACTGTTATTTGCAATAGTGTCGATATGAGTGGAGTTCTTGGACGTATAGTCCGTATCAGTTGATAGCACTAAACCAGAAGAGTCATTCCAGCTTCTAGAAATTCTTTGATCTAAATTGGCCGTTACATCCTTAGCTATACCAAAAACGTCATTGTTATAAGTCGTATCAGTATCAATGTCGTACACTTCAGCTGCACTAGAATCAATGTAATCATTCGTTAGACTGAGCCCGTACTTAACGGCCAGGTATGTATCAATCTTATGTCTGTCCGTGGTGCCCAGCAGTGATTGGAATATGATGACTTCTGCTATCCGACCATCGAGATCTTGATTGGTGTCTGTAGATCCTCCGATGTTGAAGTCAGCTATACCGTGGCCGCTATCGAGAATGTTGGCAGGGGAGTCGGGGTTTTGAAATCCGTTTAGGTAGTTGCGAGACGTTGTGTTAACGCTGTAATCAATGTCGCCGCCAAAAATGAGGGGCTCACTGTATCGCATGGGTTGTGCCGTGTTGAAGTTGTAGGTTTCGTCATCGTCATAGAAGATTTGATTCGTTGAGTAGAATCCTACATGGGGTGCATCCAGACCACCCGCAGTCCTCATGTCAAATATTTTATTGTCAGTCCCTGATGATTGGTCAGCTTCCATCACAATAAAGAAGCTAAGGTCTTCGAAGGACAGGTTGGCGACTGCGTTTGCTACCATGTGGTCTCGGTCGCCGTCTAACTCAATGCTTGGGTGGAAGTTCATTAAGCTAGATGCAGCATTTAGTGAAGGTTGATAGTCCGCTATGGTTTGGGTGACGTGTTTGTTGTTACCACTTTGATCATTCCATTGTGTAATCGCGGTAGTGCCGAAAACTTCGTTGCCCGCATCCAGCCAAAGCTTTAAATTGCTACTAACGCCACCGGGTGCAGAATTTAGAAAGGTGATCGTGGCAGTGTCTGTGATTGGGTTTCCTGCGATTGTTCCACTTACCGTAATCACTTCGATCGATGTATTAGTGATTGAGGCAGTGTATGTACCGTCATTATTATCAGTTATTGCGCTAATTGATGCACTACCATTTTGCGATAACGCTATAGAGGAACCACCAGTCAATAAATTGTTACCTTGCGCATCTATTGTTTGCAGCGTGATGGTCGATGTAGTTATTCCGTCTGCAATGACCGACGGTGAAGAAACTGACAGTGTTGATTGGGCGGTGCTGACTAACCCAGGTTCAAATGTTACCGCTGGTGTTTCTGTTATTGTAGATCCATCTACGGTTGCGGAAATGGATATTGCTTCGGCTAATGTATTTGATATCGTGGCAGTATAGGTTCCATCGCCATTATCCAGAATTGAGCCAATTGATGCGCTTCCGTTACTACTTATTACAACTGCTGAGCCTCCAGATGTCACGTTATTGCCTTGAGCATCCTTTACTTGCACAGTAATGGTTGCGGTAGTACTGCTATCGGTAGTGACGGTTGTAGTGGAAACCGCTAATGTTGAACTGGATGCGTCGGCAGCACCGGGAATAAAGGTTATTGCTGCGGTATCCACTATTGGGTTGCCATCTAACGTCGCGCTTATTGTAATCGTTTCTGAAACTGAGTCCGAAATGGTTGCGGTGTATGTGCCGTTATTGTTATCGGTCACCATGCTAATGGTGGCRCTKCCATTTTGATCTAACGCTATACTTAGACCACCTGTCGTAAGATCTGTGCCKGAAGCGTCTTTGGCTTGTACGGTAATAATAGCCGTTGCTCCGCCATCGGTTGTTATCGAAGGGGATGATACAGAAATGGCGGTATCACCTAGTGATGCAATGCCAACAATGGCCACGGTAAAATAGTTGGTGCCCGAAGAAAAATTAACACCTTGGAAAACGTTGGAGGTGGATGTCGCCAGTACGCTATGGCCATTACTAAAATCACCATCGGTGTCTTCAATCAAAACGTAGGTTTCGAATGCATTCAATGTAGGCAATGTGGTGAAGCTCATGTTTACCGAACCAACGGTTTCCGTTCTCTGCACTTTCCATTCCCGTGGGGAACGTCGGATAAAGTCACTGTGTAAATCGTTTGTTTGCGTGCTGGTAATGCTGCTACCATCGTGACCAATAACTAGGTAGCCATCTTCTGTTAATGTGTCATTGTGCGTACTGTTTTCTGAAGAGAAATTAGTATCGGTAGATAACGTTAACACCGATCCATTATTGATACTTTTTGAAATGCGCTGATCAAGATTGGCCTTTGCGTCTTTGGATAAGGCAATTATGTCGTTTACATAAACCCCGTCTAAATTGAATACGGTGTTAGGTGTCGCATTGGAATCCAGGTAGTCATTGGTGAGGGTGACGCCATACTTGATGGCTAGATAAGATTCCACCTGTTGACGGTTGGTAGTTGACAGTACAGTGTTATACATGATGAATTCTGCGATTCTACCGTCAATATCTTCACCATTAACGAGAGACCCACCAATAGCGAACGCGCCAGTACCTTCATGAGTAACTCCGGTAGTGGGTGATGTTGAATTCACAATACCATTGATATAGAGATGGGAGGGGGCATCGCTACCAGGGTAGGTCATGTCGGTAGTATATATTAGGGTTTCATCATAACGCATCGGTTCATTTTCGCTAAAAATATGAAAGGCGCCGTCGAAGATAAAAGACTGTTCGGTTTTGCTAAAACCTACGTGTGGATAATATAGGTCAGTCCCCATACCAAAGAACTTGTTATATTCGCCAGAAGATTTGTCGATCTCAGTAACGATAAAAACCGTCATGTCATCTGTTACTGATGATAGAACGCCGCTGGTACTTAAAAAATCTCGATTGCCATCGAACTCAATGCTAGAGTGAAAGTTTAGAGCACTCGACGCTTCGTTTAATGAAGGCTGGTTTTGGGCATTGAGTTGGGTAACGTTCTTGCCATTGCCGCTCTGATCATCCCATTGAGTAATCGCTGTGGTGCCCGTTACTCCAAGATCAGCATCTAGCCAAAGCACAAGGTTGTTGGCGGCTCCCCCTGGCCCTTTATAAAAAAATGTTACAGCAGCGGTATCGCCGATAGTCTCTCCGTCGATGGTGCCGGTGATAGCGATGGCTTCAGGCGTGGCATTTGAAACCGTTGCCGTGTAAGTTCCATCATTGTTATCTGTTATTGCGCTAATTGAGGCGTTACCATTCTGAGCTAGGACAACATTAGAGCCACCAACAACAAAGTTATCGCCAGCACTGTCTTTTGCTTGTACTGTTATCGTGGTAAATGCAGTGCCGTCAGCTTTGACGGATGGAGAGGATGTAGTAATCGTTGTGTTGGCTGCTGACAAAGATTCATAGTGGACCTTAATACGAATGTAATCGACCCATAAATCTGCGCCTACACCAACACCACCTCCCAATATTTGGAGACGAAAGTTTGTATTGGAAAAATCTGAAATAGCCCATTCCCGCCCCCATGTGTCTGTACGGTCTCCTTTTATATGCTCTTCGAAAAAGCAAAAAATCCATACTAAGCAGGGCCATGTTGCTGTTTGTTTGTCGGTCCAGGTAGCGCCGGCATCCCAGGACATCTCGTACTCAAGATTGGCCCAACCAACAAATGTTGCTAGCTTGGCTTCGGTGCTAATTGTTATGCCGGTAATGCGTTTGCCAGAAGGAATGTCAAAATTGAAATCTGCATACTCTTGGAGACGAAGGAATGTGCCGCTTGCTTGCTTGTTGTCTTCTGCAAATACTTTTTCTGGATCGTTCCAGCGAGAATTTACGTCAGTTGTTGCATAGTTGTATCCTGTATCTGCTAATGTGCCGCTATAATTCGTGAGCAATTGTTCGTTTAGCGGTGTTTGTAATCCATCATGCAATTCAACTAACGAGTTAGTGGACGCAGCGTTTAGTTTCCAGTCGCTGCCATTACCTGTAATTGTTTTTGCTGCAAACACATCAACACCCATGACGCTGGCGATAGTGTCTAACAGGGTCTGACCCACCGATCCTTTGCCGGTCTCACAACTATAGATATAAATATTTGCATCTTTCGCGAGCACTGTCGCAAGGTTTTGCCAAGGGCCTAAATGCGATATGATCGAGTCAGAGGTCACTTTATCAAAACCAAGCTGAAATACTCCATCATCACCATGAGATAAAATACTCACAGAATCGATGGTTTGATGGGTTTGTGCTGCCCAGCTTGTAATTCTATTAAGAACGGCAGCTGCAGAGTCCTCGGTGCTATCAAAGGCAAAATATAGCCCTGCAGTTTTGGAAGCTTCCTTAAGTAACTCTTGATCTTGTAAAGCACGATCAACAAGCACAACGTCGACTGACTTGTATAGCGAAGGAGAAAGGGTGTCTATTTTTGTTAAGTTGGCATTTTCACCAACCCATACTTTTGGGTCGTCGCCAATGCGTCCCGTAACTGAATATGCCGATTGGCAAAGCAGTAGGACTAATGCGAAAATGACGCATATAGGATGAAAGGAAAACAACCTACTCAAATTTCACTCCATCAATTTAAGTTACGACAAAAATAACGGTGATATATTTTTGTCGTACACTAGATGTTTGATGCTGAATCGACAGGCAGAGCAAAAGCACGCGGGAAGAAATAGCAGAAATGGCTATCTAGATAATAGTATGTTTTTCATACGATTATTAGAGAATTAAGGTGTAGGTTTGTAGTCGCGTGGTTACGATCTGGCTATATATCGTTCGGCTATTAAAGGAGGGGATGTTATGGTTGTTTTGACRTCCTTGTCAAAGACACAAATTGTGGGATCCAAAATAATGGAAGRGGTTTCAATACGTTAACGACTACAAGTGGCCGTTAACGGGTATTGATGATCCTAGCTAAGTTGAGTAAGTCGGAATCAATAAGCAGACCGTTTTCGATAGCTCTACCTAAGTTTATTTCAAACTTTTGTCTGTCTCGCGTCCTTAATATGTTAACGATACCGCCTTTCTGGCTAAAGCCTTTTACGTTCCCGATGCTTAACACAAACAGGTGGTCGATATTGGCAAATAGTTCCTGAATCAGGTCTAGTCGATCGGTGCCAACAAAGAGGATGTGGCAACCTGCTTTTATGTCATGTACGTCAGCGGTACGTAGTATTCTAAGATGGCGATCTTTGATTCTTGTGCCATTTACCGTGTCCAAGAAGCCACCAAATGGAACGCTTCCATAGAGACACATCCTGAGATCGCTGGTCTGGGTGGGGAAGGCGTCGTCTGGCCATTCTACGAAATTCGCGAAGTTATATAGGAAGAGGGCTTTTACGTGAAACTCTTTTTGCCGCTGGGCAATTTCTGCAGCAGTAATTCCGTAACTGGCGTTGGAGAACAACAAAAGTATTAGCAAAGAATACCGTAGGTTGGCTATAAGAGTTTGCTTGGTTTTTGTCATGATGGCCTCTTAAAAAGATATGCTCGCATTGGCGTAAAATACCAGAGAATCTGTTGTGATTTCAATGTTATTACTGGTGGAGTGACTCAAGGGTATCCCAAAGCTGGAGCCTGCTGTTATTTGATAGGGAAATTGTCCACTTACTGTGACACCCATACTAGCAAAAGATGCATTAAATGTTTCGCTACTGTTTAGTTCTGCATAGCTGAAGTCGAGAAAAACGGATGTTTGAAATGTAACACCCTCTAATCTAGCGATTTTTTCAATTTTCCAACCGAACGACTGCTCTGCAGACAGGCTGAGGCCGATATCTCCGCTGAAAAGGCCAGGAGCGTAACCTCGGTTTATCCCAGGTCCCGTTGTTGAAAACTGTTCGGGGGCGGGTAGGTGGCTGCCAGTCCATTTAAGCCTAGCGGATAAGCTTAGGGAGTTGCTGTCTGTTTTGATATTTAACCAGTTAAAACGCATGTAACGGTATTTTGCGTCAATTGCCACAAAGGTTGTTGAAATATCGGTGTCATCGGTGTTGGTTACATATCCAAGTATAGGTTTTAGGCTTCCTATGTGTTGGTTTGTTTGTCCGGCATTGTAATGGCGCTGATATAGTAAATCAGCCATAAGATAATTGGTGGTATCATCCAATAGGTCAGAGAATTGCTCAATACTGGTAATGGATGAGCTTTTGTAGGCTATCGAAGTGTGCTGGAATAGCTTAATCGATTCATCTTTACCCAGTGTTTTGCGGTTGGAAAAGAATCCTCCAAGGGTCGCAAGGGTGCCTTTTAGTCCAAAATTCGCAAAGGGGCCTGTTATGGCGAAATTACTCTGTAAATAGGATGCCCCTATTTTTTGATGGTCTGAGATAGGAATGTAGTAAGAAAGGCCGCCAAATGTATTCTCGGTTGCATCGGTTGTTATGACTGTTGCAGTGATGCGTCCTGATTTTTTAAACGGATTGTTCATCGAATGAGACAGGAGAATGCGATTTTCACCCGTCTGAGTAGCGCCTTTATTATCGATGCTGATTTTTGTTTCATGAGCTACTTCTTTTAGTATCTTAATGTTTAGCCGAGACTCACCCTGTTTAGACCCGGTGGAGAAATAAGCGAACAACTTTAAGCCTAATTTTTTGTTCAGGTCGTTAACTGTTTTCATTACGTCCGGTTCATAAATTACTTTTCCAATAAGGTGATTAAAAGGCCGTAGAATTTGTTCTTTGCTATAGAGATCGTTGTCGTAGAGGTCTATTTCTGCCAGTACACCCTTTAATATGTGGATGGTTAGCGTTGATTGTTTGATTTCTTGTGGAACGATGTACGCCCGGTTAAAAGTCAACCCCTTTTCCCGGTAAGCTAACGTGATTGAGTCGGCAATTTTGTTGATGGAGGCCATGCTGAGGGATTTCCCCATGTGGCTATATACTTGGTTGATACGTTTTTGTAGGAATTTTTCAGTGATACCGTATTTCGGAAATAGTGGGTCACCTTCCAAGCGTATACGACGAATCCTGATGAGTCCGTCTTTCATGTCGGTTGGGGTGTCGCCGTATCGAAGGTTGTCTTCCCTAGATCTCTCTGAGTGAGCACTCATTGAGAATAAAGATAGCAGACACACAACAACTGTTAGAGCAAGAGTCCGAATCATTCTAATCACTGAAGTCAGGTAAGTCGCCGCCAAGCAATAATCGACCTAAATAGCGTTTAATTGCTTGATACTTGGAACAGTCTTGAGCTTCTTCATCTCCTTGGCTTTTATCGTTTTCGTTACAATCAGGCATTATGCTGTTTAGAGAAACCTTAGGTTGAGTTGTAAGCTCAAACTCTACTGCAGGAGCAGCTGTATCAACTGTTTCCGGTAGAGCTTCGGAAATCACGGAGTCAAGTTCTGACTCAGTAGGCGGAATATGATAAAGCGATGCAGTGAGAGTGACGTTACCATTACCCTCGGTTATACCGACGGCATTAATAATGCCAGTATTGTTTACGGTGTTTGCCCTAATTTCATCGCTATAAAATAGATCCAAATATATATTGCCATTTAGCGCGACAATGTTACCAGAGTTCGATATTAATTCACTTGTATTGGGCAGTGCGTTTAAAATCGGGTCGAGTATTTGGACGCCTAGAATGCCGCCAGCGGTAGTAGATACAACGACAGAATCAGCAATGACTAAGTTCGTATCACCGTTAGAGCTGAGTATACTACCTTCATTTGAAATAAATTGCCCTACTATAAAAGTCCCACTTGACGAAAGTGTCTGGATGCTGCCCTGGTTTATGACGCCCCCGGAAGTTGTATCACTATCTGAGAGGGCAAAGTTGCCAATACTGTTGTTAAAATCAGAATTAAAATTCACGCCGCTCGGGGTTAGATCGGACGCAAAGAAACTGCCGACATTTAACTGGGCGTTTTCACCAATTAGAATACCTACGCTGTTAAGAAGTATGACTTGGCCGTTGGCGTTGATATTTCCAAAAATGTTACTAATGCTGCCAGAGAAGTCTTGGTTTAAAACAATTGAAGTGGAACTTGGCTGGACAAACGTGACCGTTTCTCCATTCGTGATATTAAATGAGTCCCACTCGATTCCTAACCTGTCTGTTGTTTGGATTATCGTAGTGTCAATGAGGTTTAGTCCACTGTCTGGGTCAACGCCTGTGACTATTTCAGCGATGGTACCGCCGCCTATGGTTATATCTCCGCCTGCGGGTGCTGCATATGCTCTATTGCTGAAATTCAGCGAGGCAATTATTAGGAAAAGCAGGGTTAATGGATTAATGCTTCCTCCGCTATTGCCTTTTGAAGGCTCGGTACTCGAGTCTACAGGGGTGCTGTCGTATTGATTGCCAGTTTGATAGCCAACAGCGGCCTCATCAGCAAGCGCATTACTCAATGCGTTGTTTGGTTGTACGCTACTGGGTAGATAATTGCTGGTTCCAATACCGATTACTAGAGGTAGGGCTCCATTTTGCACAGTATCGCTATCATTGGATCCGCCATCGGTAACCTGCAGCTGAAGGCAATAATGCCCTGCAGCAAGTCCTTGGCTATAACTTGAATCTCCAGGTGAAGGGCAGTCACCGGGGCTGCCGGCTGTGGAACTAACATTGTCAGTGGTTGCTGTGTCCATATAGGACCAATTACTGCTGGTGTGATTAAATATTAAAACAGCGGCGCTGGAAGATAGAGCACGGTTTAGAGGGATGACGATATCTACCGTGTCTCCTGTACTCGGGATATTTACAACCTCAACATCAAAAAGGTTTGCTGTTGAAGTGATTGCATTATTACTTTCAGTATTTCCTGCTGTGATCGGAAAGTCCTGATTTATATATTCTTTAAGCTGTTTGTTTGAAATGGTACTGACCTCGTTATCACCCATTCGAGCAATTAGCCCTATTCTTGCTCCTAATCCATATTGTAGCTGTATTTTGTAAAAAGTGTTATAGCCTATTGCGGTATGTAGGCTTTCTTCTGCACCCATCATGCCATTATGTGAATCAAAAGCGTCACTAATGCCATCAAAATCGCTATCATTGGTTTCGGTTTTATTGACTACGAATACTTGAGAGATTGTTGAACTAAAAGTTTGAGTGTTTATTGTTCGGGTTATCGTTAGGGATATTGAGTATTTGCCTGGATCTAAACCGTTAATGGAAAGCGTTTGGTTATTCGCATTCGTTATAATGGCGCTCGGTTCTATAGCTAAAATTGAGGAGGTGTCCCAACTAAACATGGGGAAGGGAGCTTGGTGGCCACCCATTCTTGCCGTGATATCAACTGAGCTTCCCCCAAGGTTTGCGACATCTATCCAAACCACCGGCTTGGAATTTCTTGATGGGTTGCTTCCTTGAATTAATTCAATGATATCAGTAATACCATCAGCATCGGAGTCTTGATTTACTTCAGCGCTGGTAATATTACCGGTTAGGTATTGTTCTACACCGTCGGAAATTCCATCGCCGTCAGTATCTGCATTGGGAAGATCTAACGCTGTGTTGGATAGGTCTTCTAAATCCAGGTACCTAAGTTCAAATATGTCTGGTAAACCGTCATTATCAGAGTCAATTGATGCTGTGTCGGCTCCATCATTAATAGAGCCGGTCAAAAAAGCTTCGATGGCATCGTTGACGCCATCTTGGTCAACGTCGGATTCATTTGCTTGTAGAGGTGAGGACGCTAATCTTACTTCTAAGGCATCACTGTAACCGTCTCGATCGTAATCTGAATCAATGTCTACGTTCACAATAGAAAGGCTGGTTAAGTAGTGCTCCACCGCGTCAGTGATACCATCATTATCCGAATCCAACGAGCCATTTTTCTTAGGTAGGTTGACTCGGTTGAAATCTGATTTTAGGGCATAAAGTTCGACGAAGTTAGGGATGCCATCGCCGTCGGTATCCGTTGTTAACTGACTGTCGCCAGAGTTTGTGGCAGCATTAAAATAAAATTCAACTGCATCAGTCATACCATCAATATCGCCATCTATATTACCGTCCAGGACCGGGCTGTGAATTGCCAAGAAATCACTACCCAAGAGGATTTCTGAATAATCTGGTAGCCCATCACTATCTGAATCCGTATCTGGTTGGGTATTGGCTGCGCCTCCAGCGTCAGACAGCAGGGTTTCAACGACATCTGAAATGCCGTCATCATCGGTATCTATAGAATTGATGGTTGTGTAACCTGTACTCACCAAACCCGCGAGATTTGTTGTGATAATCGTTAGCCTGTCGCCGTTCGGTTTAACCGTGGTTATTAGGCAGTGATATTTTCCTGTGATTAAGTTTGCCGTGGTAGTACATAAATTGTTTCCTAGGGTATCTTGAATTTCTATGGTTGCGCCTGTGGAACTAACCCCGTTTGCAAACCTGCCATCAGAAGTATTCACCTGCGCAGGTCCACCTGCTACAAAGTTAACCGATATTGTATTTGTCATTGGGACACCATCAATTGTGCCGGTAATATCAGAATTTTGAACGCTAGCATTTGATATTGATGCGGCATAGCTGCCATCAAGCTGATCAAATACAGAGCCAATGACGGCATTATTGTTAGTGGTTAATACAATTGTGTGACCACCTTCAGTCAGTTGGTTGCCTAAAATATCGTAGGTTTGGACGGTGAGTACTGAAGTGTCGTTACCATCTGCGGTTACATTGGGGCGGGATGCGCTGATCGTTGAGTTGATTGCTGAGATTGGTCCTGTGGTGAAGGTGACCGTTGCGGTATCTGGAATTGGATTTCCGTCCAGTGTGCCCGTCAGGGTTACCGACTCGAGGGTTGTGCTGGCAATTGTCGCACTATAAGTGCCATCTCCATTATCTTGGGTGGCACTCAATGTTGCACTTCCTGTCGTGCTTAAGATTACGGTTAAGCCACCGCTACTCACATAATTACCTAGCACATCTCTTGGTTGTACAATTATTGCAGAAGACGCAATGCCATCAGCGACTACTGCGATAGGGGTGCCGGTAATAAGTGTTTGAGCTAACGATGCTGGCCCTGCGATAAAGGTTACGTCGTCGGTGTCGGTAATTGTTATGCCCTCAATGGTGGCGCCGACAGTGATTTGTTCAGCAACGGTGCTACTAATGTTCGCAGTGTAGGTGCCGTCTCCGAGATCTATTATTGAACTGAGGACTGCGCTGCCGCTTTGGGTCAAAGTAATAGTAAGGCCTCCGCCTGTAAGGTTTGTTGCGGCCGGGTCTTTGGTTTGTACTATTATAACCGCCGAAGAAATGCCATCTGCAATAAGCGCGACGGGCATAACGGTAATGGTGGTTTCAATTATTGACACTGCGACAGAGGTAAAGGCTATGCTTGAGGTATCGATAATGGCAACACCATCGAGGGTGCCACTGACTACAACGGTTTCTAATGATGTGTTTGTTATGGTTGCGGTATAGGTTCCGTCGCCATTATCGGTAACCAAACTTAATGCCGCGCTGCCAGAGGTTGCCAAMAYTATCRTARCCCCYCCAACAGTAAGATTGTTTCCTAGCGGGTCTTTTGTTTGCACCGTAATTGTCGCGGCGGTTATTCCATTAGCAATAACAATTGCAGATGACTCCGATATAGTTGTTTGCGTAACGGAAGCAAGGCCAGAGGTAAAAGTAACGATGGCAGAATCTGTCAGCGCCGTAGCATCAACCGTGCCTGTGACGGTTATAGTTTCTGCTACGGTATTCGTCATGCTTGCGGTGTATGTGCCATTACCTACATCAGTGATAGCACCAATAACAGCGTTACCATTTTCCGAAAGCGTTATCGTTAGGCCGCCAGATGTGAGATTGTTGCCGAGTGAATCTTTGGTTTGTACTGTGATAATAGAAACGGTTAAGCCGTCAGCAGTAACAGATGCAGGTGATGCGGAAATCGTAGTTTGAGTTGCAGACGCACTACCTGGTGTGAAGGTGACTGTAGCGGTATCGATTATTGGAGAAGCATTCAATGTGCCACTAATTGTAATGGATTCGGCAAAGGCGCTCGATATCGTTGCTGTGTAAGTACCATCACCTACGTCGCTAATTGCGCTTATAATGGCGCTACCATTTTCACTGAGCGCAATGATTAAGCCGCCAGAGTTGAGGTTGTTACCTTGCGCATCCTTAGCTTGAACTGTAATGATCGATGTTGTAACACCATCAGCCGGGACGGAAATCGCTGAAAAAGTAATAGTCGATTGTGTGAGTGTGGCAGTTCCAGTGGTAAAGGTGACGGACGCAGTATCGTTTATCAATACGGAATTTAGTGTTCCGCTAATGGTTACTGTTTCTGCAACTGTGTTGGTCATTGTCGCTGTGTAAGTACCATCTCCATTATCTATAACAGATTCGATTGTTGCGCTGCCATCGTTTGACAGTGCGATGGTTAGACCACCGCTGGTTAAGTTGATTGCGGATGTATCTTTTGCCTGTATCGTAATTGTTGAAACAGAGATGCCGTCGGCTGTTAATGAGCTTGGCGCTGCCGATATTAGTGTTTCTAATGCTGAACCAGCGTTGCCAAAAACAAATGTTACTGTTGTTGTGTCTGTGATTGCCACTCCACCTAATGTACCGTTAATGGTTAC
>NVVG01000033.1 GCA_002402125.1 Moraxellaceae bacterium | reverse complement strand
GGTGACCCATATTAATTGCGCGCCTAGTGCATTTTACCCATTGATTGAGGACGAAAGTGATTTTCAACATTGGAACAGTTTAAAATACCTACTGTTCGGTGGGGAATCGATTCAGCTAGACCGGCTTAATGGGTTTGTTGATCATGTGGACTTTCGGCTAGTAAATATGTATGGGCCTACGGAGTGCACAGACATAGCCACTAGCTATGTTGTGTCAGATCCAAAACGTTATAAAGAAACATATATTCCGATTGGTATGCCAATGAGTAATGTTGAGCTGCGTGTACTGGATGAAAGTTTTAAGCAGGTAGTCCCTGGCTGCGTAGGTGAACTTTGCATTAGTGGTGCAGGCGTTGGGTTGGGATATCTCAATCGTGACACGTTAAATCAAACGTCATTTATTACCATTGATGATAAGTTGTTCTATCGTACAGGGGATCTTGTACGTTACACCAACAATGGCGAATTAGCTTATGTTGGCCGAATCGATTTCCAGGTTAAATTGAGAGGCTTTAGAATTGAATTAGATGAAATATCTAGGGCGTTAGCTAACCTGCTAGGCAATGAAGATGGTCTTGCATTAGTTGATGCTGATCGGTTGTTGGGGTTTGTTGTTAGTAATACTCTTGATGACTCGTCTCTAGATGGTTGTCGTGAGGAATTACGTAAATATCTCCCTGAATATATGGTGCCAGCAAATATAGTACTTCTCGATTCTTGGCCGCTGACGGTTAATGGTAAGGTAGATCGTAAGAAACTGATTGAGCTTGCAAAGCGGGATGTAAAACCTTACGTCGCGCCAAAAGGCGAGATCGAAACATCCTTAGCCGGAATTTGGAAAGACATTCTAAATGTTAGAGAAGTAGGGCGTGACGCCAACTTCTTTGAATTGGGTGGCCATTCTCTATTGGCTACACAAGTTATCTCTCAGATTAAAGTGACATTTGATACAGATATTCCCTTGCGAGAACTTTTTGGGGAGCCAACTCTCAAAAACTTGGCAGAAAAAATCGAAAGGAATTTGGGGAGGAGTCTGATTGTTACTCCACCTATTGAGAAAGTTTCAAGAGATTTACTGTTGCCTTTATCATTTGCTCAGCAACGACTCTGGTTCTTGTCGCAATTAGATACACAAAGTACAGCCTACAATATGCCCGCAGCTCTTAGGTTGACGGGTGAATTGGATATTGAAGCACTAAGCAAAAGTTTTAATACCATCATACAGCGGCATGAAATACTGAGAACCTCCTTCGTAGAAAAAGACGGTGAAGCGTTTCAATCCATTCATGAGGTGGATTTTTGGGATTTGCCCGTTGAGGATTTATCCGCATTAGCGAGTGCGGAGATTGACGAATGTTTGAATAAGGAGGTCGCCCAGCAAAGACAACATTACTTCCCGTTAAGTCAATGGCCGTTAATAAATGCGAAGTTACTTAAGTTAAGTGATGAGCATCATGTGTTTCTTGCCAACATGCATCATATCATCAGTGATGGTTTGTCCGTTGCTATTATGGTTAAAGAACTGATGGATCTGTATCGGGCTTATAAAAAAGGCCTTGGGAATCCATTGGTACCTTTAGCGGTTCAATATGCTGATTTTGCTTATTGGCAGCGAGAGAATTTAAAGGGAGATGTGTTAACCCAACAATTAGAGTATTGGGCTAAACAGTTGAAAGGAGCTCCTAGTTTATTGCGATTGCCTACGGATAAACCTCGTCCAGCAATACAAACTTTTAATGGCGCGCTCAGCAAGTTTACTTTGAATGCTGAGATGTCGGATCAGCTTAAAGTGTTAAGCCAGCGGCATGACGTAACCATGTTTATGACAATGTTTGCCGGATATATTTTAATGTTGAGTAAAAATGCCAACATGGATGATATTTGTGTGGGTATACCTGTTGCAGGGAGAGGCAGAAAGGAGCTTGAGCCCTTAATTGGTTTTTTTGTTAATGCGTTGGTTATACGTACTCAATTGAGTGACAACCCTAATGTCGGCGAATTGTTGCGTCAGATAAAGCAGAATGCTCTTGATGCTTTTGCTTATCAGGATATTCCTTCTGAATTGGTACTTGATGCGCTGGATGTAGAGAGAAACCTGAATTATACCCCTCTTGCTCAGGTAGGGTTTGCCTATCAGCATGCATCAGAATTATCAAAGGAAAGTTTGTCGGATGACCTGACTATCGAGCCTATTGAATCAGAGCATATAACAGCAAAATATGATTTAACGCTGTATGTGACTGAATCCGGCGACGGTTATGAATGTGCATTTGAGTACAATACAGATTTGTTTACCGAAGCATCGGTAGAAAGGTTTGCTAAACATTATCAACTCCTTCTTGAAAAAATGGTTGCAAACGAAGAKCAAAGTGTCAACAGAATTAGCATTGTTGATGTTGATGATTTGATTGAAATTATGGATCTTGATCGATCTCAATATGAAAATGTACTGCCACTTTCGGCAATGCAACGGGATTTATATCTTTCTAGCTTGGCAAATCCAGRCACGCTGGAAAATAGCATGGGCTCTCCTATAGAGATTCACCACCRTTTGAATGTGGATCTATGGRTAGAAGAATTTRCYCGRTTTGCYAAYAGYCAAAGTGTATTGCGGGCTGATGTTGTTATGTCTAATGCKCCGTATTTGGAYGTCGCCTATCAATGCATTAGRAAACCTGGCCCGATCTTCTTTGATATTGTTGATTTATCAGAAAACCCACCGAGTGCTGATGAAYTGAAAGAGWTRGTCGAGAAACGCATTCGTCGACCATATTCATTYGATCGMGAKRGCCATGATTCGTTGGTTAATTAYCATCTGATTAAGTTGGCTGACGAACACTGGGTGTTTGTGTTTGCGATGCATCATATGATGCTGGATGCTGTAGCGGGYATTCAACARATATKGACRGTGGTGCCTAACTACGAGAAACGTTTTGAAGAYCCTTCTTGCAYGGATCTTCAAGTGATAGACGATATTTATCCTGCCTATATCCAGTATGACCAATTAACTACTGACAGTTATGAAATAACACGTTACTGGCGCAACAAATTTAGCAGCGTTGAGCCCTTGGATTATAAAGTYATCAACCCTGTTGATGAMWTTATCCGAAAAGAAATARCGCTTACCGATGAGCATTGGAGCGCGATTCGAGCTTATTGTCGAAAACAGAAAATCACCCCGGCTCTCTATTTTAAATGTGTATTGGCCCTCATATTTAAGCATTATTGCCGTGCTGAAAATGATTTTGTTATGAGTGATGTTGGTGTTGGTCGTCCCAAAGGCCATGCAAAAGGGATTGGATGTTATTATCAAATAGTTCCATTCTTATGCCAGTCTGATGTATTGCAGCCTAATGCCACTTTTGTCGAATTATTTAAAGCGGCAAAAGTACAACAAAAAGATCAGAAAAAACAACTGCCGTTATCAATCTTTCAGCAGTCTACATTGGTTCCGAAGGGCCGCCTTGGGGTTATGTTTAACTTCATGAGCTTTTATCAAGAGCTCACTATCCTAGGTAAAGCAGAACCTATTGCCCAGTTTATCCCTGATGTTGAGTCGTTTGTTCAATTTTCAGTAAAAGTGAATGGCCCTTCCGTCTACTTATGCCTAGACTATGATGGAAAAATATTTGAGGATCACGACCTACTAGATCGGTTGGCACAGGTTAGCGAACAAATCGTTTCTGGAAAAAATGAAATCGATGGCACAGAAGTTGATAGAGTTAGTGATGTCAGTTTGGTATTTGCTAAAGAGAAAAAGGAATTGGAGCATTGGTCTAGCGGAGAGCGCTCACCGATTAATTCGCAACTCGTACACAGGCATTTTGAACAGCAGGTAGCGTTGTATCCCAATAATATAGCGATAGCGAGTAGTATCTCACTTACTTATACCGAACTGAACGAAAAGGCCAATCAACTCGCACATTACTTACAATCTTTAGGGGTGACAAAGGGAAGTCGAGTGGTAATTTTGTTGGCTCGGAGCCCTGATTGGATTGTCAGCGTGTTGGCGATCATTAAAGCTGGCGGTTGTTATATTCCGCTGGATATAAGTTATCCGGAGGCTCGGATAATTGAGGTGGTTACAGATGCTGGAGCGTCGATAATTATTACTGAAACGGCGCAGTTGAAAGGTATCGATATTCCAGATTCTTGCTCAAGGGTAAGCGTTGATATGCTTGAGTTGTCACAATTTGATAAATCAAATGTTGAGACTGCTAGCTCAGAATTAGATGGAGATGTACCGCTTTATATTATTTATACCTCGGGTTCAACAGGAAAACCCAAAGGTGCAATTGTTACCCATCAGAACGAAGAGAACCTTCAGTCCTGGTACACTAATGAATACGGAATAGATACCGAAAGTCGCCACCTTCTTATTAGTAGCCCAGGCTTTGATTTAACTCAAAAGAATCTATTTGCCTCCCTGCGCACAGGTGGCACGATTGTGCTTCCTAAATTGGATGCATATGACCCAGCAGACATACTCGAAACCCTGCAACGTCATCCCGTAACTCATATAAACTGTGCACCTAGTGCGTTTTATCCTTTAATCGAGGATGCCAAAGACTTTCAGTGCTGGGAAGGTTTACAGTACGTGCTGTTTGGCGGAGAGCCTATACAGCTTGAACGACTGAATTCGTTTATCGATCAAGTAGATTTTACCCTGGTAAATATGTATGGACCAACAGAATGTACTGATATAGCTGCCAGTTATGTTATTGACGACCCCAAGAGTTACCAAGAGTCGTTTGTCCCTATTGGATTGCCAATTCAAAACGTTGAACTACATGTACTAAACGAGAGTCTTCAGCAGGTCATACCTGGTTGTGTTGGGGAATTGTGCATTAGTGGTGCTGGCGTTGGATTGGGCTATATTAATCGGGATGAATTGAATAGATCCTCATTTATTACCGTAAATGATAAGCGGACTTATCGAACTGGAGACCTCGTTCGCTATGCTGATAACGGCCAGTTAGTGTATGTCGGTAGAATGGACTTCCAGGTTAAGTTGCGAGGTTTTAGAATCGAGCTGGATGAGATTTCTATTGCTCTTGCTAATTTACCGGGTAGTACGGACGGTCTTGCATTAGTTGATAGTGAACGTTTGCTCGGATTTGTTCTTGGGGATACGGTTACAGAAAACTGGAGAGGAATTCTGAGAGATTTTCTTCCAGAATATATGCTGCCCAATACTATCACTGTTTTAAAAGAATGGCCGTTAACATCCAATGGAAAAGTAGATCGCCGCGCGTTACTCCGGTTGGCTGAAAATGAGGTTCGTGAGTATGTTGCGCCAGAATCTGACACCGAGAGGAAGCTAGAAGAACTTTGGTGTGAGATTTTGGGGTTAAAGCAGGTAGGGCGCTTTGATAACTTCTTTGAGTTGGGTGGCCACTCCTTATTGGCAGTGAAGTTGGTGGCGAAGATACAGCAAGCGTTTTCAACTGATCTTCCTTTGGTTGAACTATTCAGACTGCAAAGTATTCAAGCACTAGCAGAATTTTTGGACAGTGGAGAGGATGCTGAGTATCAATGCTTGGTTCGTTTGCAGGTAGGTACTGGAGAAAAAGTGATTGTTCTCGTGCATGCTATCACTGGTCATCTTTTAAATTATACCGAGTTGTTACGAGAATTTGGTTCAGAATACACACTATATGGGCTCCAACATCCTGGTCTTCAAAATACCCATTCAGAAGGCCCGTCTACATCATTTGGTACACTTCACGATCTAGCGGTTCATTATGTTGAGTTACTTGTTGAGCAAGGCTTAACAAATAATGTTCAATTGGTGGGGCATTCTGTTGGAGGACTCATCGCCTTTGAGATGGCGCAAATACTAAAAGATAAACACAATGCTGTTGATTCACTCAGTATGTTGGATACCTATTTACCGGTTTCTGAATTAAGAACGATCAGTAAAGTGGAGCTTCTTCAATTCATGTTAGGTGTTGACTTGTCTTTGTTCGGTTTTTCTGGCCCAGTAGAAGATATGGATATTAATGAAGTGTTGGATGTTGTTATCGATAAACTGGCACAGGGCGGAATATTTGATAGGAATCAGTTTCCTGGGATAGTTGACGTCGCAAAAACGCTGTGGTTGCTAGTAACAGACTATATCCCCACACCTTATCAAGGCTCAGTGTTGCATATACATTCGACTGAGGCCTCTGGCGCTATTGATTCGACGATAGGGTGGGTGCAAGTATTGGGGGAAGAGTTCCATAGTAAGCCGGTACAGGCAACACATGAAGGTATGTTGCAGAAACCTTATGCCAGCGATATTGTTAAATTGATTGAGAAACTAATTAGAAATTAGTAGTCGCAGTAAGTTAGTACGTGATTGTAAAGCTGACACATTGGTTGGATTACCAATTATGGCCTGATAGTCCCACATTAATGCAATATTACAGACTGATTTGGTATGCGGGTTTGATTTTTCTGGTGGGTTGTTTGTTGAGACGTTTTCAGTTTTTATCCTGGGTTGCGGGTCTAGTCGCTCAGTATTCAAGCTAATACTCCGTTGATATCAGTAGATCGACCTACCATGTACCTACTATTTCGCCGGGAGCTCCGCGCTGGCGTTATTCCCACCAAGCGCCTTGTCTTTAGAAACTTGGCGATTGTAATCTCGCATTCGCATAAAAGGTTGCTCGATAAATAAATAGGAAATTGAGGACAGCGCCATGGTGGCCGGCACTGCGAAGCAGAAAGAGACCAACACCATACCAACGCTGGTATAGTCGTAACTGCCGGTAAAATGCAGCATTCCTTGTTTCATGGCAAAACATACGATCCCGACAGAGATTCCGTTATACAAATAAGAGGAATAGGACAATTGTGCAAGGGGATACCAAAAGTTTGCTGACAGTAGCTTTTCCAAGGGGCGCGTCAATGGATGGCTCACCAACATGGCCAACATCACCACAGAGAATGAAAGGCAAAATAGGTTTCTGGCACAAGCCAGATAAAGCATGGTGGGCCAATACCCCCAATCGATATCTGAACGGCCTGAATTCAAATTGAAGACCATAAATGCCGCCACAATAGCCAGCACCACAGTGGCTTTGCCTAGGTGGCTATTATTGAGAAAATCGATGGTGCTTTCTTTTCGATAGTGAAGAAAGTAAGCCACGGTGATGCCGCAAATAAAGGCACCAAACCGAGTATACAAATTGTCGTAGATCACGGACATGAAGTGATTTTGAACTTCGGAATCATGCATGATGGCCGAGATCGGCATGGTGCTGAGAATGGGGTCGCCGCTAGCTATAAAAAAACGAATCAAACAAGCAAAGATAAGCAGCCCGGCCATCCACATCACAAATCGCGATTTAATGAAGACTGTTAATAATAGAATCGGGAAGATAAAATAGAATTGTTCTTCTACCGCCAAACTCCAAGCCCAAGTGATGGCTGTATCCATGTAGGGGAAAAAATTATTCACATAAAGAAGGTTGGACCATAGCATTTCATAGTGGGGGGCTTTGGCGATAAACAGCAGTGTCAGCACAAACAAATACGCGGGGGTGAGTCGCATTAATCGCCGTATATAAAAAGCCTTCAGGTCAATCGTGCCGGTGCGGTCGATTTCACGAAAAAGTAAACCCGCAATGAGAAAACCACTGATCATAAAAAACATATCAACGGCGTAGTGAGAATTCCAAATCCAGGCATAGTAGATAGAAGTCTTATCCACCATTTCGGAAATCAAGTGAGGGCCGCCGCCCATAAAAATGGACATACCGGTGGTGTGAAAAAGGATGACGAGACTGATACTCAACGCTCGAATACCATCGATAACTTTATGGCCTTGTTCGGGTCGGTTCCACAAAGTATTCCAAGATTCTTTGGTGGAAAAGGCGTGGGACAATAGGCTCACAGAAAACTCCTGTTCTTATTTTTATTAGGTTTTTTCTTTTGATACTTATAGAACTATTTGTTGAGCTTCAACTATTTGCAGTGACGTGATGATACCTCAATTTGAGCCACAAAAACGCTAGGGTTCGCTTTAGAGGTGTAATTTTTTGTGACTAAAGGTATTTGAAACCTTAGTTCTGTAGAGTGAACACTCTCCTTAGGCCCAAAATTATATATTCTAAATACCTGATATTATGGGTAATTATTGGTCTTTACGGGATCGAGTTTTGAGTACGATTTCTCGTAGATCCCGAAAATCAAGTACATGTTTGAGTTGGAGAACTATACGTATAGACAAGCTTACTGGCCAGATATAGAAAAACAGCAAAGGTATGTGGATGAAAATAATTCCTACTAATGAGTTAAGGTATAACTATGCCATGCACACGATAAACCCATGATGGTGGCGTTAGCAAATCACACTGCCTCCCATCAATTATTTTCAAATAGCTTATCGAACCAGTAGAAAATCATGAAAGCATGGCAAAAAAAAGGCCCCCATGAAGAGAGCCCAAAAGAAGAACAGTATTTCGGCGGTTTTTAGCTAGCGATTTTGGCTCGAAGTTCTTGTGCTTTATCTTGAGCTTTTTCTGTTAGATCCTTAAGGTTACTGACCTGAGCGGTAACGGTTTCGCGAGCTTCTGCAATGCGAGGCTTTATGTTGCGAACATAAGCTTTTTCTACGTTCAATTTGGCTAGTGCTGTACCCATTGTGGCATTCCAGTTAGCACGAAAACGATTGTCATAGGTTGCAACGTTTAAACTGCGGACAAATTCTTTAACACTAGGGTTGGCTTCACGGATATCAGAAACAACTTCAGAGAAGGTTAATTCTTCAGTTTCTACATTAGCACCAAGCTCTTTAAGGATACGAATTCCTTCAACTTTAGCATCATCTAATTGCTTGTTTACTTGCCCTTGAATCTGCTCAAATTGTGCTATTACTTTGTCTTGCATTGCTAATTACCTCGAAGTTCTCAAAAGATACGATAAGGCCGTGTACGCCTTAACTGTTTAACGTAATTGAATAATATAGGTACAAATTAGAATGATCTGCCTAAAATCATCAATAATATTTACAAAGTTAAGTTTGGGGCAGTGAGTGGGTTTTGAACAGTGGGGTTTTGCTGTTTCTGGTGCTATAGCCGCCACAAGAGTAAACTTGCGCAGTATTATCATTAGTGGCTTGTTGTGAGTTCCACTAGTTTGTATTGAGAGGGTTGCCGTTGCTTGGTTAAGGAGAATTGTGTGATATTGTTTTTTCGGGTTTTAAGTATTGTATTAATGTTTGCTTCTTTCGGATTACTATTCAGGGTCGGGCCACTAGGTCAGTTTGACTACCAGTCTTTAGGGTATATGCATATTGGAGTCATCATCATTTTTTATGCATCTTTCTCTTGGTTTAAAAAAGATCTGAAATTAATAGCTAGGTACTATGAATTACGCAAAACTATGGAGGGAGTTGTGAAGAAAGCAGGGTCTACTTTTACCCAAACAACCGTTGTTTTCGTCGTTTTCTTGGTGTGGATTCTGCCTTTATTGTTGACTGGATTATGGTGGGGGGCAGGTAAATTGGAACTGGATGTAACATCAACAGCAGTACCGTTGTTGTGGTTTGTTTTATCTTTGTGTGCTGGTTTGTACCTATGTCTGTTAAACCCGCTAATACGTAAGAAATACAAATAGCACACCCGCCTTTGGGTTGTTGTCAAAGGCGGGCGGGTAAAGTTATTTTACGGCAGCAATGTACGCATCGTATCCTTCTTTAGCCATAGAATCTAAAGGTATGAACCGCAATGATGCCGAGTTGATGCAGTAACGTAATCCGGTAGGCTCGGGACCATCTTTAAACACATGGCCTAGGTGTGAGTCGGCAACTTTGCTTCTTAATTCAGTACGTGGGCCGAATAGTTTGAAGTCTGTATTTTCATTTATTCTGTCTTCTTCGATGGGCTGGGTAAAACTAGGCCAACCTGTGCCAGATTCAAATTTATCTCTTGAGGAAAATAGCGGCTCGCCACTAACCACATCGACAAAAATCCCCTCGCGTTTTTCGTCCCAATAGGTGTTGTTRAATGCTCTYTCTGTRCCATCATTCTGAGTRACGTCATATTGCAGGGTGGTAAGGCGTTGCTTAATCTCTAGTTCGGTCGGTTTGYTATAAGTTGCAGTGCTCATGTATTTTTTCTCCAAGTTCTTGGATGTATGTTCATTGTTTTCCCAATGTTTTGCAAGAAATTGATCTCTACCTGAATTGTACCGATAAAAGTTATATCGTACGGGGTTTTTTTTGTAATAGTCTTGGTGATATTCTTCAGCCGGATAGAAGGCCGATGAYTCAAAAATCGGGGTAACTATCGGGCTCTTGAAATGGCCGCTGAGCTGAAGCGCTTTTTTAGACTGAAGGGCAATCTCTTTTTGCTTTACGTTGTCTACAAARATTGCAGATTGATACTGATATCCTCGATCAACAAATTGCCCATTTGCATCGGTGGGATCAACGTGACGCCAGAATACGTCTAATAGCTGTTTATACGATATAACACTGGCATCGTATTTGACTTCGACAGCTTCAATATGACGGGTGGAGCCAGAAGATACCTGTTTATACGTCGGGTTTTTAATTTTKCCRCCAGCATAACCCGAGATGACTTCATRTACGCCACTGACTTTCTCAAAATCAGATTCWGTACACCAAAAACAGCCGCCAGCAAAAGTAGCAGTGCTTAAATTCATGGGTATTTCTTTGGCGGCAACTGATGCGGTTTCTGCATTTTGGGAACACCCCACCAGGAGAAGTGCCGCTAAAAGGTAACCACTAAATGTTGTTTTCATAACAGTTTTCATAACAAGCCTCAGCAAAGAATCAATTGGATGTCTATATGTTTAAGTGTGGCTAAAAAATGAGGGAGAGGGAAGGGCTAAGGGTGTGATGTTATGAAATCGCTATGGTTTGTTATAGAACTGTTATAACTGACGCCGGCAGGTTAGATTTAGTTTACACCAAACCCTCTATAGAGTTGAGGATTTGGTGTAAATGAGCTTTTTCGGCAACGTTATCTCTTAACATCTGCCCATAGATCATATTCATCAGAATGGGTTATCGTTGTTTCTACGATGTCGCCAGGTTTTAGTGACGTTGCACCGTTGAGATAAACCATGCCGTCAATCCCTGGGGCATCCGCCATGCTGCGCCCAATGGCACCTTCGTCATCAATCTCATCAACAATAACCTGTTGAGTACCACCTACCTTGTTTAGCAGTCGTTTTGTGCTGATTTCCTGCTGCTTTTGCATAAATCGATCAAAACGTTCCTGTTTTACTTCATCGGGAACATGGTTGTCGAGCGCGTTTGCTTTGGCGCCCTCGACAGGGGAGTACTGAAAACAACCGACACGATCAAGTTGTGCTTCATCAAGGAAACTCAGTAGTAGATCGAAGTCTTCTTCGGTTTCACCGGGAAAACCTACGATAAAAGTGCTGCGCAGGGTGATCTCAGGACAGGTATTGCGCCAGGTGTGGATGCGCTCAAGCGTGTTATCAATTGCGCCTGGGCGCTTCATCAGCCTCAAAATACGCGGGCTGCCATGCTGGAATGGGATGTCCAGGTACGGAAGGATCTTCCCATCTGCCATCAACGGGATGATTTTATCTACATGAGGGTAGGGATAAACATAGTGCAACCTGACCCATACTCCCAACTCACCGAGTGCTTCAGACAGTTGCTGCATATGGGTCTTGATGGGGCGACCTTGCCAGAATCCGGTTCGGAATTTGGTGTCCACGCCATAAGCACTGGTATCTTGAGAAATTACCAGTAGCTCTTTAACGCCAGAATTAACCAACCGTTCGGCCTCATCCATCACATCGCCGATGGGGCGACTGACAAGCTTGCCACGCAGGTCAGGGATGATGCAAAAGGAACAGCTGTGGTTGCAGCCTTCCGAAATCTTAAGGTAAGCGTAGTGTTTCGGGGTTAGTTTGATTCCTTGGGGAGGAACCAAATCAGTATAGGGGTTATGGTCTTTTTCTTGTGGGATGTATTTGTGTACCGCACCGACGACTTCCTCGTAGGCTTGAGGGCCCGTTACCGCTAGAACGCTTGGGTGAATATCTTTAATGGCGTTTTTGTCCTTACCCATACAACCGGTAACGATAACTTTGCCATTTTCAGCAAGGGCCTCTCCTATGGCTTCTAGCGACTCGGCTTTGGCAGAATCAATAAAACCACAGGTATTTACCACTACCACGTCTGCATCATCGTAGGTGGGGACAATATCGTAACCATCAATTTTTAACTGAGTAAGGATTCGCTCAGAATCTACCAGTGCTTTCGGGCAGCCAAGCGAGATAAAGCCTACTTTTTTTCTTTTTTCGTTGATAATCAAATGTTTATGCCGTTTATGGTGGGGTGTAAACCTAAAAGAAACGTGTTCCTGATGAGTCTAATACGACGTCATAGAGAGGAGGGGGACGTAAAAGTGCTCTTCTAGATTGGAGATGTGGCTATTTTACCCAATTGGGGCGCAATCTGCTATCACATAAATATTTCAGGTGTAGATGCAGCTTATTGTGGTCTTCTATCATGATATGAGGGAGATAATGGGGCTTTTATGATAAGAGTATGATGATGGGGTTTTGAAAAGTTTTTTGAGAGCTATTTGTTGTCTTGGTCGGTTGAATCTAGGTGTGTGGTGAATTTTTCTTCGAGTACCTTGGTTTCGCTAATTGTGTTGAAGTCGATAGCTTGGCTGAAGAGAAAGCCTTGTAGTGTGTCGCAATTTAATGAGTATAAGATATCAGCCTGTTCAATTGTTTCTACACCTTCAGCTACACATTCAAGCTTTAAACCTTGAGCTAGATTAATAATGGAGGCGACTAGATTTTTATCAGACTCTGATTTTGTAAGATCTCGTATAAAGCTGATATCTATTTTGAGTGATTTGACTGGAAATCTTTTCAGGTAACTGAGAGAAGAATATCCAGTGCCGAAGTCGTCAATTGAAAGCTGAATGCCTCGTTCGTGAAGTTCTTCCATCAGTTTAATGGCTGTATCGACATCTTCTATGACGGTTCCCTCCGTTATTTCTAAGTCGAGATGGTGTGCAGGAAAGTCATATTCACAGAGTAGACCATCGATAAACTCTAATAACTGATGGCGGAAAAAGTGTTGTGCAGTTAAGTTGACAGATATCGTGCCAGTAAAGGAACCATTTTTTATAAGCGGGCCAAACTTTTCAATGGATGTCTTTAGTATATGTCGGTCGAGCGCAATAATAAGATTGGATTCTTCCGCGATGGGGATGAAAATGGCGGGGCTTACCTGACCCATTGTCGGGTGATGCCAGCGGGATAATGCCTCAAACCCACAAACTTTACCGGTTTTGGTGTCAATTTTTGGTTGGTAATACGGGTTGATTTCTCCTTTATGTAGCGCAATCCGTAGTTCTTTTTCTATTTCCATTCGTACAAGTACATTTTTGTTCATTTTATCAGTAAAGAACTGATAGGTATTTCGACCGTGCTTCTTTGCTTGGTTCATTGCAGTGTCAACATTGCGCAACAAGGTATGTTCATCTTGTCCATTGTCAGGGGTTATGACAATACCAATGCTAGGTGTGATAAAAGCGAGTCTTTCATTGATGCTGAATTCGGGGGCCAATTCCCTAATGATTTTTTCAGACACATCTGCCGCTTCTGTGGGTGATTGTATGTTCTGTAATAATATAATAAATTCATCACCGCCCATTCGAGAAACGGTATCACCTTCGCGAACACATTTCTGTAAGCGGCGTGCAACTTCCTCAAGCAATATGTCTCCAGTCTCATGCCCGAGAGAGTCGTTGATGTTCTTGAAATTGTCTAAATCAATAATGAGAATTGCGTGTTTTGAATCTGTTGAATTTAACAAAGCTAGATGCTGAGCCAATATGCTCATGAACAAGGCACGGTTCGGCAGGTCGGTTAGCGTATCGTATGTGGCGAGATGTTGTAGTTCGGCTTCAGCTTGTTTACGTTTGCTTATATCTGTCGATATACCACAAATCGCAAAGTCGTTTCCGTTGGCATCTTTTAGCAGGAATTTTAGAGAGAGAAAGGTTAAGTTACCGCTGTCTAGCTCTAAGGTTTCCTCAAAAGTACCATATTGTGACTCGCTGATGACTTCATTATCATTTTTAGTGAATTGTTTTGCCGAATTAGGTGAGAATATAGAGTCACCAGTTTTGCCAATAATATCCCGAGCCTTAAATCCTGTAACCCGTTCGAATTCCTTGTTAATTTGTAAAAACTGACCGTCTATGCTTTTGATATATATTATCGCAGGCGAGTTGTCCATTATCGCTTCGAGCATGTTTTGGCTGGTGATTAAGGATTCCTGTGTTTGCTTTTGCAGAACGCTTAATTGTAAATGGCTCTCAATTCTGGCGAGAACCTCGGTAGCATCAAAGGGTTTGCTGATATAGTCAACGCCACCTACATCAAAGGCTTTTACTTTGTTAAATGCACCGTCTGAGGCGCTAATAAATATAACGGGGATAGGTTCAGTTTGAGGGTCTTTTTTAAATATCTGACAAACATCGTATCCGTCCATTTCAGGCATGGCGATATCGAGAAGGATTAGGTCGGGCGGTGTTTTTTTTGCGGAGCTTATACCTAATTTTGGAGTATTTGCAGCCCGCACACGATAACCATTACAGCTCAATAATTCGTGCAATAATTTGAGGTTTGCTGGGTTGTCATCGATGATGAGTATCGAGTATTGAGTTTGACTATTCATTGTCCGTGCAACAGCACTCCAATATACCCAGTTTAATTAAGTGAATTAACGCCGAGTAAAGAACGATTGTCTAATAACTATAGACAGGGTTTGGGCTTATGCACTTCTTAGGGGCTGATTTTTATACTATTTAAGCAAAAACAGCGAGTTTTGATCGGGTGTTGGGTTTTTTTGTTAAGCTTGTGAAAAAACGGCGCACTTATTGTTTGCTTGGTGAGGGAGGTTTAAACAGATTGTGTTGATGCTAAAGGTGTTTGTTACTTTTTTGTTGACCTTAGTGATCAAAATCCATAATATACGCCTCACCATTTGGCCGGAGTGTGTAGTTGATGCTCTGGTTAGTAAAAAGCGGGAATAGCTCAGTTGGTAGAGCATAACCTTGCCAAGGTTGGGGTCGCGAGTTCGAGTCTCGTTTCCCGCTCCAAAATTAAAAAGGCCGTTACATTTGTTGTAACGGCCTTTTTTGTTTTAGAACAGTTGTTTAGGGATAGGTGTTGGACGATTATAAGGAAGGTTACGGTTGTTATCCTTATAGCAGAATCACTAATTTGTGCGTCAGCGAGCTAGCTTTTTAGTCAAACTACTCAATTTTAATAACAGTGCTGGCAAAAATAGAAAATCAAATACGATGGCTAAGAGAATGGTCAGTGCAACCATCAAGCCTAATGTCGAGTTTACGGTAAAATTGGACCAATAGAGGGTGCCAAAACCCAAGGCAAGCACGAAAGTTGTGATGAGTAGGGACGCTCCTACATGAGTAAATGCATAATGAATGGCTTGTTCTGTGTTGTGGCCGTGGTCTTTTTTAGCACGCAAGAACTTGCTTAAAAAGTGTACGGTGTCATCCACCACAATACCAAGAGTTACGCTGAAAACTACCGCTACCCCCAAATTCACCTCTCCTACAAATAAACCCCATAAACCAAACATGATCAATGGCGGAAAGGCATTGGGGATTAAGCTTACAAGCCCTAATTTCCATGATCCAAGAGATAACATCAGTGTTAATGAAATTAACAAAGTGGCAATGATAGTGCCATTGATCATACTCAGTATATTTCTTTGACCGATATTAGAGAACATGATCGACTGTCCTGCTCCCGGGGATGTGATGTTGGGCGCATTTATCGCGAGCCATTCTTGAGCCCGAGACTCTAAAGCAAGAATTTCTTTCGCCTTAATATTGGACAGAGTAACGGTGATGCGGATGGAGGACTTATCCAAATTAATTTGGTTGTTCAGATCCATACCAAAGGGTAGAGACATTTCATACATCAATGAGTACTGCGCGGCTAACTCACGGGAGTCTGGTAAGCGATACCATGCATCGTCATCGTTATGCATATTTTTATTGAGCCGTTTGATGATCTCTGTATAGGAAAATACATGCATTACTTCGGGTTGAGCTCGATACCAGTCAACAAAGTCGCTAACTTTGGTTAGGTAGGCAATATCATTGATACCGTTTGTTTCACCTGCAGACAATGAGTGGACAATGACGTTGACCCCGCCTAGGTTTTTCTCTGCAAAATCTGCTGCCTGTCTAACCTTAACGTTTTTACTAAAATACTCGACGTTATCATCGTTGAGCTCATTTTGCGGGATGAAAGACATGGCGCTAAAAGCCAGGATCAGCGTTCCCCAGAAGAGAGCATTTTGATGTTTTATGGTGAAATTCGCTAAATGCTCGAAGTTTCGATTGCGCTCCAAATCCTGAGAGGGTGTTTTTCGAGTTAACCACATGGCGAGCTGTGGTAAGAGCGTAATGGAAAAAACAAATGCGATTGCAACACCGAGAGCGGAGATGGTGCCCAGCTCGCGGAATGGCGGTGAATCACTAAAATTCATGCTTAAGAAGCCGATAGCAGTGGTGAAACTGGTTAAGAATACCGGCAGCAAATTAATATCCAAGCTGAATTTCATTGCGTCAATTTTACTTTTACCCAATTTCAATTGAGTCAGGAAATGTGTAAGTAAATGTATGCAGTCGGCAACAGCAAGCGTTAGGATGATAGTGGGTGCCGCGGTGTTAATGCTGTTAAGTTCAACATTGAACCAGCCAACGATACCAAAGGTTGATATGACGGTCACAATGACGATGGAGAGGGTGACCCCAGCGGATGCGACGGAGCGTAAAAGAAAACTTACCATGACTAAGATAACACCCATCATAACAGGCATTAGTCTCGCCATATCATCGTTAGCTACTTCAGAAAAAGCATTAGTAAATGGCGCCATGCCTGAGATGTACACATCAAACCCTGGGTGCAGGAGGGTGAATTTTTTTTCTAATTCACGGGCAGCTAGAATAACTTCGGCTAACGCAGTGGTGGTATCTATATCTGGCAAAGTTAGTGTCGCATTGACAGCAGTAACGTGACCCGTGGGTGAAATCAAGCGATGAATAAGCAAGGGGTCGTTAATCGCAATACTCTGTATAACGTCAATTTCCGCGGTGGTCTTGTCTAGCGCATTTTCAACAAGATCTTCTACCAGTAAGTCATCATCCGTAGCGCTAGTGTGCTGAAAATTGGTAATAGAGTCTACGCGTTGCGAGTATGGCAGTAGCCAGGATTGCTCGGTTAGCCATTCGACGGCATCCAAGTGTTTGGGTGTGAAGACGTTGTTATTTTTTGGTGCAAGAATAAATAGAATATTATCGCCTTTAGAATAGGTGGCTTCGATAAATTCGTGGGCTTGCAGTTGTGGATTGTCTTGGTCAAAAAATACTTTATAGTCCGCATTGAATGTGAGATTCGTTAGGCCGGGTATTGTGGCTGCTATGAGTAAAATTGAGGCAATAAACGTAATAAGGCGATTATCCACCAACCAATTGGCTATGGGTTGGCTAAATCCTTTTGTGAGAGATTTCATTGTGGACCCTGTGTAGGTGATGCAATAGCGTCAGTTGCTTTTTGTTCATATATGACACTTTGTCAGAGTATGTTCTAGGGTTAATTGCAAAGCAATACTCTGAAATTGAATTGTACTGTTCCATATTTGGGGTTGAAACTGCTTTTCCTAAGAAAATGGCGAATTTATTACGGGGAGGCACGATTAAACTGGGAAAGATTGTTTCGCGGCCACTTCGTTGCTGTATATCGGAGTAAGATCCAATATAATTGTTACTTTCTATGGTTTACTACTTTTCATTGATTCGAGATGGTTACGATGGCGACGGCATTGCTTGTTAAGGACTTACACAAAGTCTACAAAGGCGGGTTTCAGGCACTAAAAGGCATTAGCTTTGAGGTCCAGCAAGGTGATTTTATGGCGTTGCTTGGTCCAAATGGGGCAGGAAAATCCACAACCATAGGTATAGTGTGTTCTTTGGTAAATAAAACCAGCGGCACCGTAGAAATTATGGGTGTGGATATCGATGAAGATTTTTCACTTGCAAAGAAATATGTTGGTGTTGTTCCCCAGGAGTTTAACTTTAATCAGTTTGAGAAAGTTGGTGATATTGTTCGTATGCAAGCGGGTTACTATGGCATTGATCGAGGGCTTGCGGCAGAGCGAACACAAAAATACCTGAGCTTGCTTGGTTTGTGGGAGAAGCGAGACGAAGTGTCCCGTAATTTATCAGGTGGTATGAAGCGACGATTGATGATAGCCCGTGCAATGGTTCATGAACCGGAGTTGTTGATTCTTGATGAACCTACCGCGGGTGTGGATATTGAGCTGCGACGCTCAATGTGGGAATTCTTGGTGGAAATTAATCGTCAAGGTACCACCATTATCTTGACAACACACTACCTTGAAGAAGCTGAGCAGCTGTGTCGAAATATCGCGATAATCCATCATGGCGAGATTGTTGAAAATACCGATATGAAGTCACTGTTGAGAAAGTTGGATAACGAGACCTTCGTATTTGACCTGTCAAATGATGTGCTTGAACTGCCTGCTGTGGATGGTTTTGAGATGCGCTTGGTTGATGCTCACACTCTGGAGGTGGACGTTAATAAGGGGCAGGTGCTTAATCCAATATTCCAGAAGCTGGCAACGGATGGCATCGAGGTTAAGAGTATGAGGAACAAGACCAATCGTTTGGAAGAATTGTTCGTGAATATAGTTAAAGGGGCGTCAAGCCGATAGCTTTCAAAACTATTAAGGTCGTTAGCTTTACATATTAGAGATAGAAGGCGTTTATGGAAATTCAAAAACAAAAAGTTGCACTTGTAGCAATAGTTTCTAGAGAGATTCGGCGATTTTCTCGAATCTGGATCCAAACCTTGTTGCCACCTGCGATAACCATCGCATTATATTTTGTGATTTTTGGTAATCTGGTTGGAAGCCGTATAGGTGAAATGGGTGGTTTTGATTATATGCAATTTATTGTGCCAGGCCTCATTATGATGTCTGTTATTACCAATAGTTACTCCAATGTTGTGTCGTCATTTTTTAGCACCAAATTTCAGCGTAGTATCGAAGAGCTATTGGTTTCACCAACCCCCCATCACATCATAATTATCGGTTATGTTATGGGTGGTGTGGCCAGAGGCCTGGCAGTAGGGTTGATTGTAAGTGTTTTATCATTGTTTTTTGCGGAGTTACATATTCATAATTGGTTGGTTATGATTAGTATCGTATTTTTGACGGCGGTGGTGTTTTCCTTGGCTGGATTTATTAATGCGGTGTTTGCAAAAAGTTTTGATGATATCAGTATTGTACCTACGTTTATATTAACTCCGCTGACCTATCTTGGCGGGATATTCTACTCACTTACGATGTTACCTGAATTTTGGTATAACGTTTCTTTGGCAAATCCAATTGTTTATATGGTGAATGGCTTTCGTTACGGCATTCTGGGTGTTACGGATGTGAGTCTCTGGATGACCTATGGAATGATCACATTGTTTATCGTTGTGTTCTATAGTTGGGCACTGTTTTTGTTGAATCGAGGTGCGGGTATCCGTAGTTGATATATGGTAGGTAACCCAGAGAATTCTCCTTTAGGCCAGGTTAGTGAATATCCTGATAAATATGATGCTTCACTGTTGTACCCGATATCTAGGCAGCAGGGTCGAGACGATTTTCCTGAAAAAGTGGTGTTGCCCTTTGTAGGTGTTGATATATGGAATGCTTATGAAGTTTCTTGGTTAAATAGTAAAGGTAAGCCCTTTGTWGCRGTTGCCGAGTTACGRGTGCCTGCGTTGTCACCAAATATTGTGGAATCGAAATCCCTCAAGTTATTTTTGGGTTCCCTAAATCAAAGCGTATTTACTTGTGCCGATGATGTTGCAAAAACGATTCAGAAAGATGTTAGTGGGGTGGTTGGGGCTGAAGTCGGTGTATCCATAAGAATGGTCGGCAGTAATGAAATTAGTCGCGCGGGTGAYCTTCCTCGTAGTGGGGTGAAAGGTGGTGATGCAGTTATGGAATTGGAGCAAGCTATCTGTATTGATGAAACGGATGTTGATGCYAGCGAATATTCAATAAACCCGAATTTGTTACGGTTGGATAAAGAGGCGGTTGAAGTGGATGAGTGTTTATCTAGTCATCTATTGCGCTCAAATTGTCCGGTAACAGGGCAGCCTGATTGGGCCAGTATTTTTATTCATTATCATGGCCCTAAAATCTGCCGAGCGTCATTACTTAAATACATCATCTCATATCGTAACCATAATGATTTTCACGAACAGTGTGTTGAGCGGGTATTTATGGACGTAATGGCRRTTTGTAWACCAAAAAARTTGTCGATATATGCTCGGTATACGCGAAGAGGAGGTATTGATATTAATCCGTTTCGTTCTGATTTTGAGTACTGCAATGATAATACAAAGTTAATGAGGCAATAAATTGCGTTAGACGATGAGCTTGTCTTTGACGCGTTTGCTCGCATTGTTTAGGGCGTCGATAACCCTGTCCTTGTCGTAATTGCGGATTTTGTCAATATCTATATACATAGAGAACCCTTCGAGTTCACATTCAATAAAACTTTGAATAGCGCCAAGCTCTTTACGGTGATCCACAACATCATAAATTGCGACGGACTTGGAAAACCCTTTTACGTTAATTTCGCCACGATCACGGCACATGATGGTGTCGCGCACTAAGCTGTATGTGCTCTCTGAGATCAATATCTCGTTTGCTTCTGCAACACTTTCCAGTCTGCTTGCGAGGTTAACTTCCTTGCCGATGATGGTGTAATCCATGCGGGATTCGGCTCCGAAATTACCGACGGTGCAGTAACCGGTATTTACTCCCATACGGATTTGCAGCGGCTTGTTGGTACCGTAGCTACCCCATTTTTGCCCCATGATCTTCATTTTTTTACGCATTTCGATGGCCATTGCAACACAAGCAATGGCGTCTTGTTTTTCACCGCGGGAGGTCGGGTCGCCAAAAAAAATCAATATGGCATCACCAACAAATTTGTCGATTGTTCCGCCGTATTTCATCGCAATTCGAGACATTTCAGTGAAATAGCTATTGAGTAGATCGGTGAGTGCTTCGGGTTGCAGTTCCTCTGAAATTTCAGAAAACCCTTTGATGTCAGAGAAAAATACGGTGATTTTCTTACGCTGGGTTTCAAGTTTTACTTCAGTTTGCCCCGAAAATATCGCGCCCCATACCTGTGGAGGCAGATACTTAGAAAGTTTTTGTGAGAGCGACGCAGAATCTTTTTGTCTCGCCCTGAGTTCGGTTTGTGCTTCAATTAGGGATTGTGCTCTTTTATGGGAGTAATAGGATAGTACTGTTAGAAATATTGCAGCAACAATTGAAACTAGAATAATAAAAGCAGTGGGCGGTAACTCAGTATTTATTGAGGGAATACCAACGGCGAGCATTGCCAACGCGATGCCAACCAAAAGAGACCCTGTACAAATAAGCCAGCCCTTAACACCCGTGAGAGACATTGTGCTGGCGGTTAATATGAGGAAGAGCAATACCGTTGGAATTGGACTGAATGCCATTAGAACAAATGCAATACCACAAAAACCTGAATCAATAATAGCGAGAGCYGAATTGGTTGCCTTGTTATGCTTTTGTCTTAGGGGGATGGATAGTTGGTGTGATATCAACGGGTAGGCAATTGCTACAGGGGCTATCCACCACATGGATGGGCTAAAAAATTGCGTAAAAATGCCAACACCAAAAATCAATGCACCTACTAAATAAACTAAAAATCGCACAAGACGGGGCGAGAGATCGTTGTACTCTTCGTCTAGAGGTGAGAATTCATATGTGTGGTTCTGATCCATGTGAGAAAGATCACTGCGTCTGATAAATAGTTAAGTAACAGCTGCAACACGTATTAATAGGTGCAGTTGCTGACCGGCGTGCATTCAATTATTCTTAATTGCTATCTAGTTGCCATGTGGTTGTTTGGTAGGCAGTGTGCCCGATCACGGCTTCCTACGCAATGCTAAATATTCTCCCCCCTTTGTAGGTGGGTAATAACCGTYCCCTYAGGTCGCTATTTTTAGGGCKGGTTGYACTTGAGCCTCTTTTGCCTGTTTGGCTTCAGGGTAAAGGAGATCACTATATTCGAGTGCCGATAGCGTTACAGGATAAAAGGATAATACATGCTGTATAGCATTGGCAAGGTTGATTTTATGGCCTGGAGAAATGAGTACGGGATCAAGATCGTCCAATATACGTAATAACACACTGGCGCCATGTGGAGAGCCTGCGACGGGTAGCCAATTACCGCGTTGTTTGCCAAGCCTGCTGGAATCTATGCGGGCTCTTGGTGCTCTTACCCCGATGGTGGGTATATTTGACAAAATACCTATATGTGAGGCTACCCCAAAACTATCCAGGCCGGTGATACCTCGCCCGTCACAGATGATTAAATCTGGCGTGTAGGCCAGCTTTTCCAGGGCAGCGATAGCGGCTGGGGCTTCTTGAAATGAGATTAATCCAGGTGTTCGGGGGAAGGAGTGGGGTTTGACGCAAGATTCCTGCTCAAGAAGCTCTAATGACTTAAGGTGTTTGATGGATACCCTGGCATGGCAGGCTTCCTGTGCTTTATAGGTTTGGTCAAATTCAATACGAGCCACAATGGTAGGGTCTAAACATTGCTCACGGGTTGATATCCAGGCATATAGATTTTTTTGAATTGCGCGGGCTTCTGCTGGTGAAAGGGCCCACTTATGTAATTTGTGTATTTTCATCGTAATGTATATGCGTTCAATCGTGGTCGGTGTTGCTGAGGTGTTAGCGCTGTAACACCGTCAGGAGATAGCCAGATTCGCACAAAAATTTTCAAATAAATGATAACAGGCGCATAACTTAGAGGATTGGTTGAAGAATAGGCGACTAATGGTTGGGGTAAGGGGTTGAGCGGTAAGTCGAAGGTGTTGGTGTGTTGGCATCAGAATTAGAAGAGGGTGCTTCAGCATATATTAGCTGCTAGCAGGGCAATATAGAACGCCGAGACAACGTCTCGGCTTTTTTGTATCTAAGGTATGAGGAATCGAAAGGTTTATTGGCGCTTTTGCCAAACCAATGAGGCACCTAAAAGAATCGAAAAAATTATCAATGCGAACACGCCAACAACCGCACCCATAAAAGCAAATAAATCAGGGGGCTTCATTAAGGTTGCCATTAAAGACTCCTGAAAATAGAAAAACCACTGATGTCCTTCCGGAAACACTTGGATGTGAAACCAATTAAAAACCTCTTCTGGGCCAAAAATAATCAACGTTGCCGCAAGCGCTAACAGCAAAATGCGAATGCTAGCGGTAGCTTGAAACAAAGAAGGGGCTGGCAACTTGAAGTGACGAATGAGCGCAATGAGCAACAGGCTGATAAGGATCATCCCAATACCGACAGGGTACAGCGTATCAATTAGGTTGGCGACGTCTTGTAAATGTAGTACTTCTGCCTGAATGAGCAGGGGGATGGGTTGTGGTTGGTAGGGGATGGGTTGTGATTGGTAATAGTAGGAAATATCTGCAAGGCCTTTGCCGCCATCTTGAATGCTAACAACAATTTCAGAAAATAATCGATGGTGCTCTTCTTTGTTCGTGGTCTCGAAGTGTTTTTTGTTCCTGTTGATAGGGGCAAATTGTTGGATATGCTCCGGTATCGACAGTAATTTGTAAGCGCTAGAATAGCCAAAATCTACGGTGGCAAGAGTATGCCAGGATATCAGTAGAGAACTAAGGAATAGGGTAATGACATACGTTGGCCAAAGGTATTGTGTTGTTTTGCTTTTTTGCATTGATGATATCTACTTCTGCTAGACGGAATGTGACATTGCAAACTGGAATCAGGCGGTACTAATCTTAATGTTAGAAAAACCCTTAAAATTTAACAATACTATTTATGTCATGTTACAGGTCGTGGCTTTTTCTGCAACTCAACATATAAACGGTTATTGTCAAAAAAACAGCATGTATTAAAAGGATTGGTTATGTTGTCAAAGGGTAAGGTTTTTGGCCTGTTTTTACTCGTGTGCACACTATTACTGGTAGCGGTGATCTGGTTTATACCAGCGTCAGCTATCAAATGGGGCATTGAGACCTACGGGTCTGAACAAGTTGGTGCCAAGGTAGAAAAAGATGAGTTGAGTCGTGTTTGAGTGCGATCTTTACCTAACACTATTTGGTAGGGGCTGTTTCTTGAAAGGGCAGTGAGGCGAATAATTGGCGGAGAGGGAGGGATTCGAACCCTCGATGTTTTTACCTGTCTGTAAGTCATTGATATACAATAGGTACTTGGCGTGATTCTACGCAAGGTTACCACCTTTATGTACCAGTAGTCTACTAGCTGTTAGCTGTGGGAAGGCCTTAAATATGGCAGGTGACGCTAATGCTAGAAGTTAACTGGACGTGGTGTGAAGGTAGCTTGGGATGGTGAAGGTGGCGGCTGGGGTTGATTTTCAGGGGAAAATCGAGGTATTTTGCTGCGCAAAATTGCTGGATATGTCTATGGATAAACACTTTCCCAAATTGGTTGGTGTGTGATTTTATAACGTGTTGATTTAGTAGCCAAAAAGAACGATAGTTGGTTCTTAATAAATTGGATATGCCACTGCGTGAAAGGTCAACGCCACGCTATATCAAGCGGTTAGGCCCCTATAACAAACTGAGGATTTTGTATGGATTTTCCGGGAGAAAAATTAGTAATAAAAATGTGGGAAACCTTAGTCGAAAAAGGCGTAGGTGGTGCACTCCAGCCATGGCAGGAGAAACGCTTAGGTAAGGCTAGAAACCAAATTAGGAAGGATGAGCTTTTGATCCTGGCTGCAGCGGAGAAAGATGCAGCGAATATACGATCGGGTAATGCTGTTTACACTTCTCTACTCGAGCATGATGGAAAGTCATTACCAGCAACTCATAGAGTTGAGCCAACTATTAATCTAGATTCTTTATCAGAAATAGCTAACAACACCAATCAGTACGAGGCGATTAGAAAAGAAGTTAATGTAAGTAATTCAATTGTCGTTGCTGAGAATATTTTAGCTAATGATCACTCAGAGGCTCCTGAAGAGAAAATCGATGAAGATTGGTTATATTCATGGCGTGATTACGCTGGGCGCACATCATCCGAAGAACTTCAAGAACTTTGGGGGAGAGTTCTGGCCGAAGAAATTAAAGGGCCTGGAAGTTATTCATTTAGAACTCTTGAATTTTTGAAAGGACTGTCGAAGAGTGAAGCAGAAATTATGAGTAATGTAGCGCAATTTGTAGTGGCCGGACGCATCTGGCGAGGAAAAGAAAAATTTCTGGAAAAGGAAGGCGTGAAATTTAACGAACTACTGTTTTTGCAGGACCTTGGAATTCTATCTGGTGTTGATGGGGCTGGGTTAAACACTACATGGAATTCAATTTCCGAAGATAAATATATGAAAGCGCTTATTTCTCATGATATGGCTATTGGCATAGAGCACAAAGACAAGGAAAAGAAAATAGTAGATAGCGTATATATATTAACTAATCTGGGTCAGCAGGTGTTGGGCCTTGCAAATTTTAATGCAAATAAAGAATACCTTGAATCAATTGCACAGGATTACGCTAATCAAGAATACGATGTCATATTGGGCGATTGGAAGCAAACAACGCCATCAGTAGGTCAAATTAGAAATGAAGTGAAAATTGAGGCGGAAGCTAAGGCCTAACAAGGGCATCAAGAGGGAGAATTTACACTGGCGTTAGAATATCAAAAAGGAAAGCTATGAGTAAAAATAAAGTTTCAACGAAAGATTCAGATAAATCTGTGCCAGGAAAAGCTAGAACTCAAAGCACGTATGATGACTTTTGAGATTTTGTAAATGAATTTAAGGGTGAAAGCGATAGGGCGGCAGTAATTCTAGGGGCATCAAAATTGGACATGTTACTAGGTATGATATTGGAAAAATACTTAACAGGAGTAACAATCTTTAGCGTCAGTGCTATCAATCAACGGGAGGCACTTGAATTATCGTAGGGATTTATTGTTAGGAATCCTTGCGTGCCATCGGTCTTCTTGCAAAACTAAGGAGGGGATATGAAGATTGAATTGCGAACAACTAAAAGGGAAGTGGTCGAGGGGTTGGTAAAGGTCGCTGCAGGAATAGCCTTTCTACTATTCACTACAGCAGTGCTTGAGTACAAAAACGCCATGATATTTGAAATGGTGTTTTGGGGTGGGTAGGTGCGCTCGGGTAGCCGATTCAGCGCTTGGCTGATTGAATATGAAATTACTTTGCGTGCGCCCAAAATTCGTCTTCCGGAATAAATCGTGTGTATCTTCCACCGCCCAACAGCCTTTTTTCGATTGCCATTTGTACTAAATATTTCGCCGGCATGGCCTCTGCCATCTGAGATTCTTTCTCCCTGAACGTATTCATCATATAATTATGATGATGATTGACCAGCCCAGATACTGTTGCATCAGTTGCAATATTTTCACCGGGGAACCATTCTTCCAGCCAGCCTCTGAGTAGCTTGTTAGGAGTGATATTTGGAATGATATAATAATCATTTTCCAGGGTATTTGTTTCATCATCCACGGTAAATGAAAAATCATAGACTCCCAAATCAACTTTTGAATGATGATGGTACTTATTACGCCACCTCCTGAGAAATTGATGAACGAATGGATGTTCTATTCCTTCTCCACATATCCAAAACAATGCGCTAATAGAAGATTCTGCGTAACTATATAAAGATTGATTCAGTCGCCAAACATTATACTGGGTGTGATTCCCCGTTTTTATAAGCAATCTTGATTCTTCTAACTGCCATTCAGTTTCGTAATAGCATTCCATATAAGAATGATAATATCTGAAGAAAAGCTTTCTCTCTTCAGCGAATTTCGGGTCTAGATTTTTTGGCTTCTCTTCATTATCCATATTAATCTACTTTTATAAAATTGTGGTCTTGTAGAAACTCAGTTATGCTGAACAGTGCATTCTCATTAAGAGAATTTTCGCAGGTTGGGTTAAATGGTGTTTTGGGGGCTGAGGGTTAGATACCGTCGGCTAACCGATTAGCAGTCATTAGGACAAAATATAGTTTCGGAAGTTTTCTGATCTAATAATCCTTGATTTTCTATCATTGGTTCCGGAATACATCGCATGATAGAACATTCCATGATCTGTTTCTTTTTTGTTCTTGTTTTTCAGTACTATTGAATCAAACTCTTTAAGTCTCTCAACTATGTTTTTTGGTAAATCAGCAACGCCGCATAGTTCGACTACTATTGTAAAAAAGCAAGACTTTCTAAACCAAATCGAATCCAATTCAAGGTCAAAATCCTGAATAAATGCAATGGCTTTAAGGATTCTAGATTTTATTTCATATCCTCTAGGAAATTCGTCATTAAATTCAGCAACACATTTTTCAACCTCATTGTCTCTCGGAAAATATCCCTTCCTCTCGAGAGTCGACATTACAATAAGAAAGAAATGAACATCTGCCATTCTCGTAAATTCAGACTCATGAAAGACTCCAAAGTCTTCCAAAGCTACCTCTTCAGCCAGTTCTTTGGCGACTTTTATAAACTGTCCGTCATATATCGCATTATGAATCTCGATGTCATCAAGTTTAAACTTAGTTAAATTTATTCGCCTAAATATTTCTCGAACTAATGCGTTGTCAACTTTACCAATATCTCGAACCACGATCTGATAATTAAGAAAATCTTCTCTTTGTTCTTCATTTAATGAATCAAAAGCTGGAACGATTTTTAGCTCTTTTTTAAAATCATTTTCTATATAATTGCGGATAGTCGTAAGTCGCTGCTGACCATCAATAACCTTTTGTGAAGTTCTCAATTTCTTGGTGTCAGTATCCCCTTGGCATACATATATTTCAGGAAAGGGATAGCCATGAAGAATAGTATCTAAAAAATCCTCCTGATGCTCGTGAGTCCAGACAAATTTTCTTTGAAAGTCAGGAGTTAGTTCCAGTCTATTTGTATCGATTTTCTCGTATATGTCGGCAAGTGTAGGATTGGTGACCGACGGTTTTATTTGATTCGCCATTAGTGCTTCCTTAATTCCTTTGTTTTTTTAATGTCATTAATACCAGACAACGTATAATTCTCCAGATGCCGGTAGCTTTTAAATACCCCCGCATTCACTTTATAATTCCCCACTTCAGATTTTCCATCGGAAATACTTCGAAAAAAATCAAACCAATCATCTTTAAATGCCCGCATCTGAAAGGAAACTGGTAGTTTATCTGGCCTAATCCAGCCAAGAGCGACATACTCTAGAAACTCGTGATACATTTTAAGCTCGCTTTCACGGACAACAGCTCTATTTTGCCTGAACATCATCTGATAGTTCGAAATATCTACCATGATTTTTTCAAAAAGCACAGGTGACACTAATGCAACATCGATATCGGAATCATAATCGAATAGCTTTTTCTTAAAAGGGCTGAAACCAAGCTTGGCAGATCCTGTTATGTAAATTTCATAAAAAGGAATATCAAACCTAATGGCGATTCTATTACGAAACTCATAGAAATCCTCATCTCGTGATTCAAACACATATGGAGTTCCATGGAGAATATGCTTCCTGCAGAAGTTTAATATTTCCTCCTTTGATATTTTGCTTTTTAAATTTTCATTGAATTGTTCTAAATCCATTTTTCCATCCTAAAGCCCCAAAACATCTTTGCCTTCTAACAGTGCAATGAACAGCGTTCACAATAAGAACGG